>CAZSEW010000016.1:0-12333 GCA_964606025.1 uncultured Candidatus Planktophila sp. | reverse complement strand
ACAAGATCGCATTCCCACTAGCTGCAATCTTTGGCGCTGCAATCATTATGTCTGTTGTACATCCCGCTTCACGTTTTGCCCCAATTCTCGAGAATCCAGTACTTATCTGGATCGGCCAACGCTCCTACGCAATTTATCTCTGGCACTGGATTATCTTTCAAGTCACGAGACCAACCGTAGATTTGGCTGGACAGACTTGGGCCCTTTACTCACTTCGCATTCTGATTGTCTTTGCGCTTGCCGATATCTCTCTTCGTTATGTTGAAATGCCTATTCGCAGAGGCGCAATCAAATATTGGCTTAAGGGACTTAAGTATCGAACAAAGAGAGAGCGCACTCGCCAGACCCGCTTCTTCTTCGTCGTATTCGTTATCGTGCTCGTACTTTCGACGGTGGTCAGTGTCCGAGCTATATCTATTGGCAATGAACAGAGAGCTGCAGTTGAAAAATCTCTCTCAACACCGGATCGGCCACAAAAAGAGGTAATAGAAGGTGGAATTTGGCTCACTGGAGATTCCGTCATCCTAGGAATTAGAAACTCGCTCAATGAAGTTTCTCCTGTTTCGCTCATCAATGCTCGCATTGGGCGCCAAGCACCAGAACTATTGGAAGTAATGAAGCGCGATAAAGCGCTGGCAGGAACTTCGCCTGTGATTTTCAACTTGGGTAATAACGGAGTTTTGAGCGCTGAAGTTGTAAAGGAAATCTTCGAATTAGTGAAGAGCCAACCTTCAGTCATCGTTGTAAATACTGCAGTTCCAAGGCCATGGCGCGAGAGCAATAACGCATTGGTATCGCAAATTGCTTCACAGTATTCCAATGTGAGAGTAATTGACTGGAACTCAATTTCAAATGGTCACCCAGAATACTTCGCACCCGATGGCGTCCACCTTGTACCTGCAGGGGTCGCCGCATATGTTGCTGAGATTAGAAAATATCTGTAGCTGCAATTAAAAAACCCCAGCTGATTTCAGCTGGGGTTTTTTAATTAATTCTTTATTCGAATTGACCTGCAAATCCGAATGGTGTTGCAACTCCGAGTGTTCCATCTGCATAGACAGCAGAGACGCGGAACGATGTTGATCCATCAGTTGAATTCTTTGCAAACTCTGCAGAGTATGTTGTCGCTGAAACTTCTGAAACAACTTTCCACTCGCCTTGGTTTGCACGAGTCTCAACTTTATATCCCTTGACATCTCCTGCTGGAGCCTTCCAAGTGATAACCATGACTGACTTCGAGCTATCTTTCCAATTTCCGATGAAACGTGATGGCGCTTCACCTGTGGTTGCAGCTGGCGCAGCAGATTCTGTCGCTTCCATAGTTTCCTCTGGTGCTGCAGTTGCTTCTGGTGTCTCTGTCACTGCAGGAACCGGAGCTGGAGCATCATCTCCATCTTTATCGGATCCTGAGATTACAAATGCACCAATTAGCAGAATTCCGACGAGTACTGCGAAAAGAATCTTTGATGAGCTCTGGCTCTTTGCGGCTGGCTTAGAAGTTGAAGGCGCCTTTGCTGCTGGGCGTGGAGTTGCTGCTGCAGGTGTTGTTGAAACATTGACGCGAGATCCACTTGAAGAACCGCTCGAAGAACCAATTGATGGAACTGGAGGAATGACAACTTGTGAAGAAGCGCTCTTGCGGACAGCAGACTTCTTGACGGTCTTCTTCTTCGCAGATGCCTTCTTCGCTGTTGTCTTCTTTACAGCAGACTTCTTGACAACTTTCTTGGCTGCAGTCTTCTTGACCGCTGACTTCTTCTTCGCTGCAGTCTTCTTAGCAGGAGACTTCTTTGCAGCCTTCTTAACTGCCGATTTCTTCGCAGTTGACTTTTTTGGTGCAGCTTTCTTAGCTGCTGACTTCTTCTTTACTGCCACGATGATCTCCTCGGGTTAATCTTGAGTTAATTGGTGTTGATAATTCTTCTCGGAATATAGGAGAAGTTTAACCCAGGCTATTCAGCAAAGTGATCACATGAGGTGCTATCGCACGGAGTGATTTTCCACGGTGGCTGATTGAATCCTTCTCTTCTGCGCTCATTTGTGCGCTTGAGATTGTGTACCCAGCAGGCTGAAAAATCGGGTCATACCCGAAACCATGCTCACCAACGGGGGTCAGCAAAATTGAGCCGTGGAATTCTGCTTCTTCGCAGTGGCTGCGACCATCCGGCAGATAGAGAGCTGCAACGCAGGTGAAGTGAGCACCGCGTTGGTCTTGTGGAACACCATCTAATTGCTGAAGTACTTTCTCGGTATTAGCTGCATCGTTTCCATGTGAACCTGCCCAGCGCGCAGAAAAAATTCCGGGATCTCCATTAAGGAAATCCACGCAGAGTCCACTGTCATCGGCAATTGCAGGAATTCCAGAAGCAATGCACATTTCGCGCGCTTTCTTAAGTGCATTCTCCTGAAAAGTTTTTCCGTCTTCTTCAACATCGTGAAGATTGGGAAAAGTTTCGAGTCCAACAAGTTCAATCTCTCCAGGTGCAATTGCATCAAGAATTCTTCTGAACTCTTCTATCTTCCCCTTATTTCGGGTGGCAAGGAGAAGTTGATGCGCCATTTATCGAGCGAGTGCTTTCTTCTGTAAATCAGTGAGATTTGCACATCCTGCAACCGCAAGATTCAGGAGAGAATCCAAAAGAGCGCGATCAAATGGAGCGCCTTCTGCAGTTCCCTGAACTTCGATAAATCTTCCATCGCCTGAGCAGACAACATTCATATCTGTCTCTGCACGAACATCTTCTTCATAACAGAGATCGAGCATTGGAACGCCATCGATGATTCCGACGCTTACCGCTGCAACTGAATCTGCAAGAGGCTTTGCAGTCGCCTTAACATGGCCTTCCTTCTGCGCCCATGCAATTGCATCGGCAAGTGCTACGTATGCCCCTGTAATTGCAGCCGTTCTTGTTCCACCATCTGCTTGCAGGACATCACAATCGATAACGATCGTATTTTCGCCAAGCTCTTTCATATCAACAATGCCACGAAGTGAACGACCGATGAGACGAGAAATCTCTTGTGTACGTCCGCCTAACTTTCCTTTAACGCTCTCACGATCAGAACGGGTATGTGTTGCGCGAGGAAGCATTGAGTACTCGGATGTTACCCAACCATTTCCTGAATCCTTTAGCCAGCGTGGAACTCCTGGAGTAAATGATGCAACGCAGAGAACTCGAGTCTTTCCGAACTCGACGAGTACAGAGCCTTCTGCATGATCGAGCCATCCGCGAGTAATTTTGATTTCGCGGAGTTGATCTACTGAGCGTCCATCATTGCGAGCCATTGCATTCCTCTATCTCTAGTTAAGTAACGGTTTAAAGATCTTGGTGCTGTACAGAACCAACTTCTGGTCCCAAGAATCGACGGGCTAGCGTTTCAAATGCCTTGGCATCACCCGTTGCAAGGAATTTATGTGTGGCAGGTGTTTGCGATGGTGATCGCAGTAAATTCTGCTCTACTAACACCCGATACAAATCTTTAGCTGTCTCTTCAGCGCTAGATACCAATGAGACTCCATTACCCATCACATAAGAGATGACACCTGTCAGAAGTGGATAGTGAGTACATCCCAAAACAAGGGTATCTACATCTGCATCAATCATTGGTTTGAGATAGTCGCGGGCAACCTTGGTAATTGCATCCCCCGAAGTTTCACCGCGTTCGACAAACTCGACAAAGAGTGGGCAGGCAATTGATTCAATCTTTAACTGTGGCGCTGCTGCAAATGCATCGAGATAAGCCTTTGAATCAATAGTTGCACGGGTACCGATGACTCCGACCCTTCCCGAACGAGTCGCTGCTACTGCTCTGCGGACTGCAGGTTGAATTACCTCAATTACCGGAACTGAATATCGCTCGCGTGCATCACGCAGCATTGCAGCACTTGCAGTATTGCAAGCGATAACGAGAGCTTTTACTCCTTGTTCAACAAGGAAATCTAGAGTTTCAAGTGAGAAGTCACGTACTTCAGCAAGCGGTCTTGGGCCGTAAGGGCCTCGGGCAGTATCACCGATATAGAGAGTTGATTCGTTTGGAAGTTGATCGAGTATTGCTCTAGCAACAGTTAAGCCGCCGACGCCAGAATCGAAGATACCGATTGGGGCGTTACTCATGCACCTAGTCTAACGGTGAGAGCGCGTTAAGCCCAAAGAGTTCCGTCGAGTCCTTCAGTGGCTTCTTCAATTTCTGAGCCATAAATACCGGTAGATAAGTACTTCCAGCCAGCATCGCAGACGATAAATGCGATATCTGCATCGCGATTATCTTTCACCGCTTCATTACCCATGGCAATTGCGGCATGCAAAATCGCACCGGTTGAGATACCTGCAAAGATTCCTTCTACTTCTAAGAGCTGACGAACGCGCTTTACAGAATCTTCGGCGCCAACAGAGAAGCGACGAGTTAATACAGATGCATCGTAGAGCTCTGGAACAAAGCCCTCATCGATATTGCGAAGTCCATAAACAAGTTCACCATAACGAGGTTCAGCGGCAATGATCTGAACATCTGGGTTCTTCTCTCGCAAGTAACGTCCTGCACCCATGAGAGTTCCAGTTGTTCCAAGGCCAGCAACAAAGTGAGTGATTGTTGGAAGGTCCTTAAAGATTTCAGGACCTGTGCCGTTGTAGTGCGCTGCAGTATTTGCCGGATTTCCATATTGATAGAGAAATACGTAATCAGGATTCTTCGCAGCTATCTCTTTGGCAACGCGCACAGCCTCATTAGAACCACCAGCTGCAGGTGACGAAATGATTTCTGCGCCCCACATCTCAAGGAGCTGACGACGTTCAGGACTGGTGTTCTCTGGCATTACGCAAATTAATCTGTAACCGCGAACCTTTGCCGCCATCGCAAGTGAAATTCCTGTATTGCCGCTCGTTGGTTCAAGAATTATTGAACCTGGCTTGAGAAGTCCATCTCGCTCTGCAGCTTCTATCATCGCAATTGCTGTGCGATCTTTAATCGAACCTGTTGGGTTGCGATCTTCCATCTTCGCCCAGAGTCGAACATTTGGAGCAGGCGAAAGTCTCGGTAATCCGATTAAAGGAGTGTTACCTACAGATGATTCAAGGGAATCGTAACGAGCCAAAATTAACCACCAGCAACAGCAGGCAAGATTGTTATTGAATCCCCATCTTTAATTGGTGCTTCTAAACTTCCAAGGAAGCGAACATCTTCATCGTTGATATATACATTGATGAAGCGTCGCAGTGCACCGTCTTCAAGAAGTCGCTCGCCAATTCCGGCGTACTGAGCATCCAAATTGCTGATGACAGCAGAGAGCGTTGAACCTTCTGCCTCTACAGTCTTCTGATCTTTTGTATATGGGCGCAGGATTGTTGGGATGCGAACTTCAATTGACATGGCTTAATTATGTCGAAAAAGTAGAAGTATCTCTAATCGAGAATAACGACAGGTTCTTCGGTAACGACCCCGTCAATAATCCGATATGAGCGCAATTCAGTTGTAGGTGCAATCTCTTTGCGTGTAGAGACTAAGACGTAATGGGCACCCGGCTCGCCTGCATAAGCGATATCGGTACGTGATGGATAGGCCTCGGTCTCTGTATGCGAGTGATAGATAACGACAATCTCTTCGTCATTGTCATCGGCTTCACGATAGAGAGCCAACAAATCCTTTGGATCAAATTCATAAAATGTTGGTGAGTGCGCTGCATTAACCATCGGTTTATGGCGCAGTGGTTTATCTGATCCGATTGGGCCTAGAAATACGCCGCAGCATTCATCGGGATATTCAAATCTCGATTGTTCAAGCATTGCATCGGCAAATGCGCGGGAGATTTCAAGAACCATAGCTTTATCGTACTAGGAATTGCGCAATCAAGAATTGCCTAGCTGGGATTCTTCATCTTCATCTGCATCATCAATCAATGCAGCGAGAAGTGATTCTTGTAGCCAGCCCAACCATGTATAGACGCTATAGACACCACGTAGAGGATCATCAGGAGCGAGAATTTCTAAATGCTCCTGCGAACCATTCTCAACTTTCAGTCTCACGCCAAGTGCAAGACGAATATCGTTAATTGCACCGAGCCAAGCATTTGCATCATCGTGGCCTAAATCTACGACTCCATCATCGGATGATTTCAGATGTATCCGCATTGAAATTGCATGCGCCTGCTTCTTGGCGCGAAGCGTTGATTCTGTATATCGTCGAAATTCTGAGGCATCTTCTGCATCTGCATAGGCATTAGGCAATAAGCGGTGAAGTACTTCATCTTCTGGCGGTGAATCGTGAGAAGTAATTCCAACCATTGCCGCTAGTGGATCTTCATGTCCATGGTCGACTCGTTCTGCGAGAAGTTCGATTATTTGTTCACAGAGATTGAGTAGAACTTCTTTCTCGCTATCTGCAAACTGTGCAATATATGAATGATCTCCGTGGCGCTTAAATCCTTCAGTGGATGTCACAGCTGATCACCGCGTTGCAACGTTGCCCAGAGTCCATATTCATGTAGTCGAGCAACATCGTGCTCCATCTCTTCTCTACTGCCCGTTGAAACTATCGCTTTACCTTCATTATGAACCTGAAGCATGAGTTCGGTAGCCCGCGCCTTTGAATAGTTGAAGAGCTCCATAAAGACATATACAACGTAATTCTGAAGGTTTACTGGATCGTCCCAAACGATAGTGACCCAGGGAGTATCACCAGAAAAGATTGCACGAATCTCTTCTTCGATTTTATCTGCAGTCTTAACCATCACCGGATAATGATATTAAAGGTTGGGCTAGTAACAACCTTCCAGTTCTCATCTTCCACAACTGTGACTCTAAAGGTAAATACTCCTCTGCTTTGACCGCTAACCATGAGCAAGTAGTTGCCCTGGGCATCTGTAGTCAAGGCGGCGCCAATTGGCTCCCACTTCTTACCTGTTAACTTCTCGACTTGGACAGTTGCTGGAGTAGTTCTTGGTTTTACAGTTCCAGTAATTTCAAAGGCTGCGCCAGATTTTGCTGAGGTTGGGGCATCAACAAAGAGTTCTCGATTTACTTCAACAGGGAACTCAGCCGATACTCCTTCTGTGCGCTCCCAGGAAGATTCTGAGAAAACTCTTATCGAAGTAGATTTTCCGAGAAGGAGAGATTTCTGAATCTTGCCCTCGGCATCAGTGACCGCGTTGCTTAGGGTTCTCCAGTTCGTATCTCCAAGAGATTTGCCTTCAATCCTTACTGGAAGGTTCGCAATAGGAGATTTATCTTTGATTGAGAATTGCGCTGAAATATCAATAGCTCTGCCGTATTGCACTTCGCTCTTATTTACAGTGGCAACTGCAGTTACCTGATCAGGCGCAATCTCTTTTGCTACCGTTCTGATTGCTTCCATCGCAAGTGGCTCTTCCATACCGAGCGTCCATGCAGTTATTCCACCAATGCGATATTTATTTACGAGAGCAGCTCGCGTAGCCCAACTGCGCGTATCTTGATACCAAGCGGTTCGAGAAGCAGTACATGATGTTGCAAGTCCACTTGCTGTAGTTCCGTTATATACCTGCTGATATGAGAATGTAACTTCACCAAATTTTTCATCGTATGTCGGGGTAGCTCCGTACGTTGCTGCCAACGTTGCTGCATCGCGCATAACGAATGTTGCAGCTTTTGCACCGACCTTTACCGATTTAGTCACGTTTGCAGGACAGATACCGTTAACTGCAGTCACCCAGGATCGACCATATCCAGGCACACCTACGAAGACTTTAGAGGCGGGCATAATTGAAATTGCATACTGAACAGTGCGCTCAGTCCACGCTAGCGGTCCGATTGGCCCAACCTTTGCGACTGAATAGTCGTAAGTCATAATTCTTAACTTATCGATGTAAGAAGCAATTTCTGCCCACGCATAAACGAAGTAACCCTTCTGTTTACCAGCGGGGTCGAGAACATAAGGCGTAGCAATAGACAAGATTTTATTCTCTGCTCGAAGAGCAGCGCTCAGTTCTTTAATGAAGGCTACCCATGCTGGTGCCGTTGATTTCCAAGTGGTGTTTCCGTCAACAAATGCAAAGCCTTCAAAATCAATATCAATTCCATCAAAGTTATTTGTACGCACTAAATTCATGATTGTGCTGACAACCTGAGTGCGCGAAGCTGGGGCTTTTAAGAGCGATGCGAGTACGCCTTTTTCGGTTCCATCTGTGATGGTCGGAATGATTTGTAAGTTTGCGCTCCGCATAGCTGCAAGTGGAACTGACATCGGCACGCTTGGATTCGCAGGTGCGTAGAGATCTGCAATGCTTGATTTCTTGCTCTTGGCAGAGTACTTAAGTGTGTACCAAAACGGCATGACCTCTTTAATGAGATCGGTGTTGTTTAGCGCCGCCGGCAGCGACGTTTTCATCGAGTAATAAGGAATCCAGCCAGTAAGAATCTTGCGCGGAATGTTCTCGTTGGCTTGTGCGCTTGGTACTAAGAGAAGTGATGAGAAAAGAACGAGGGCGAGTCCAATGCGAGATAAGACTCTCACCGTTAGCTCCCCCAGATTCGATCGGTTACCGCGAAGAGCGCCATATCAATTTGGCGCCCATCTTCACGAGTAACCTTATTTTGCATTGTTCCTTCTTGTAGGTAGCCCGCGCCGAGCAGAAGGCGTTGTGACGCAATATTGTCTACATCCACCAGTCCTTCGATTCTCCGGAAACCGATTTCGGTGATTCCGTGCTCTGTAATCATCTTTGCGGCGATTCTTCCGATTCCTTTTCCGCGTTGAGTGGCATCCATCCAGTAGCCAATTTCAGCGGTGTGATTCTTGATGTTAATTGTGTGAAGCGAAATCACTCCAGCAAATTTTCTATCCGCACCGGTTCCGTGGTCGATGACGAATCGGAGTTCACGTCGTTCGGCAAATGAGAATGGATCAGAGCGAACAAAATCGATCGCATGATCAATTGTGTAATCGGTAGGAACTGTTGTGAAAGCTGGAATCAGTGGATCTTGGCAAGCCCTATAAATTGCATCGATATCGTTTTCATTGCTGGGACGAAGAGTGACGAGGCCATGAGTCAAGGTTGCAATCTCGTTAGGCCACCAAATCATGGAGCAATTCTAGGCGAGCAGTTCGAGCTTATGACAGGGCGCTAGCCAATCAATTCAGAGTCACGACTGCGACTTTGATCATGTGTGCAGCTCAAGTTTGAAGGCAGCGCTGCGCAGTCATCGCAGAGAAGAATCAACTGGTGACATGAAGCGGTATTGCAATTTCTGAAATCCTTAGTTGGGGCGCTGCACTTATCGCATTCGCCGATGACCTTTGCCTTATCGGAGAAATCCATCGACATGCGATCATCAAAGATATAGAGGGAACCTTCCCATGATGCTTCATCACCGAACCGGTTACCGTATTTAACAATTCCGCCATCGATTTGATAGACCTCGTTGAAGCCACGGTTCTTCATTACGACAGAGAGAATTTCGCAGCGAATTCCGCCGGTGCAATATGTAACGACTGGCTTATCTTTGAGGTGGTCGTATTTGCCGCTCTCGATTTCACGAACAAAGTCACGTGATGATTCAACGTCGGGGACTACGGCATTCTTAAACTTACCGATCTTTGCTTCGTATGCATTGCGACCATCGAAGAAGACAACTTCATCGCCGCGTTCTTTAACGAGTTCTTCTACTTGCTCAGGACGAAGGTGTACTCCTCCACCGATAACGCCATTTTCGTCGACCTTGATTTCATCTGGATTTCCGAACGCCACTAACTCATCTTTAACAACAACGCGAAGGCGAGGGAATTCATTTCCATTTCCATCAGACCACTTGAATACAATCTTTTTGAAACCTTCATACTTACGAGTTTCGCGGACATACTTCTTTACATCTGCCATCTCGCCGCCGACAGTTCCATTGATTCCGTGTTTTGAAATCAAGATGCGGCCCTTGAGGTTGTAACTTTCGCAGAGCTGTTTCTGCCATAAGCGAATTGCCTCGGGATCTGCAACGGGAGTAAATCCGTAATACAAAATCACCTTATTCAATTTAGGCGCATGCTTGTTCATGAGTAGATTCTAACTTGCTAACGGACTGTAAGAAAATCCCCGTTGAAGAGCGGCAGCCAATTACGCGCAGTTATTACCGAGAAAAGTTCTCCACAAACCTGTGGGCATTGGTGCACTTTCCTGGCCTATTTGTCAGAGCCAGTGCACACAATCGCCCCATGACAACAGCCCGCCTTCGCAGAGTTGAAGAACTCACTGCCGTTGATGAGCGCTCTCTGGTTGAAGGCCTCCAATCTGTTGATGTGTGCACTCGCGAAGAAGATATGACTCAAATTGCAGTTCTATCTGAGACTGAAGCTCTTGCACAACATATTGGCGAACTGTTAATGGCGATCCCAAGTGCTCGCGTTCTTGAGAAGC
Source organism: uncultured Candidatus Planktophila sp. (assembly GCA_964606025.1). Classification (GTDB taxonomy): domain Bacteria; phylum Actinomycetota; class Actinomycetes; order Nanopelagicales; family Nanopelagicaceae; genus Planktophila. The sequence goes on along the minus strand of CAZSEW010000016.1, from coordinate 1,955 downwards.
TTTCACTGATTGATCCATATGTACTTACTCCGGCGCTACGTATTGATTTTCTCTCTGCACTCGAGCGACAAGATGGCTGGCTATTTGCTTTAAAGCAACGCGCAATTACAGCCGTCGCGGGTGCCCAGGCTTCAGTAGGTGAAGGCGCACTCTTCGGAGTGGATGAAGCAGAGCGTGAGGATGTATCTACCGCACTTCGATTAGCGCCTTCCACAGCGCAGATGCGTATCGATGTAGCTCGTAATCTTGTAAATAACCTTCCCAATACTTGCTCGGCACTGGCTCTCGGTGAGATCTCATCCGCACATGCAACGGCTATTGCTCGAGAAACTGCATCCGCTATTCACGATGGAATGAGCGAATCAGCAATCTTCGATATCGAGACACGAGCGATTGCCTATGCCGAATTCCATACACCTGGACAGGTTGCAAACCACGTACGAAATTCAGTGGCCAAGTACTCTCCCGAAGAGTTTGAAGAGACCGTTGCTCGCGCCACTTCAATGCGCCGTGTTACTTGCTATAACGATGCCGATGGAATCTCAACCGTTGTAGCAATTCTTCCTGCAGCGGATGCCCAGATTGTTATGAACTCAATCGAAGCATTTATCTTGCGAGCAGATCAGCTTTCGCAATCAGAGCTTAATGTTCGTGGCTCAAAGGATAGAGATAGCCAGGGCTCTGACGGGAATCTTCTTCTCGGCAAAACAGAGGGACTGATAGGAAGTCAGGCGCACACCAATGGACAAACTCTTACCAAAGATATGCGACGTGCAGATGCGCTCTCATCAATCTGCGCGCAGTTCCTCTCTCAGCTCGATGGCGCTGTAACTCCACATCGCCGCCCACTTACTGTCAACGTCACAATCGACCTTCCAACTCTTCTCGGACTTGCCGAGAATCCTGGTCAATTGGCTGGGTACGGACCAATTCCTGCGGCAGTCGCTCGCGAATTAGCATCCGATGGAAGATGGAAAAGATTTATCACCGAACCGCAGACGGGAAATCTTCTCGACTTCGGACGCGAAAGTTATGAACCGCCTCAGCAGTTGAAAGATTTTCTTATCGCTCGCGACAGAACATGTCGTTTTCCCGGTTGTCGAAGATCGGCCTTACTTTCAGATTTAGATCACGCCGAAAGCTGGGATAGCGGGGGTCGAACTTCCGCCGAAAATATTGGTGCACTCTGTAGGCGCCATCATCGATTAAAGACCCACGATGGCTGGAGTATTGAAAGTTTCCCCGACGGATCATGCACCTGGCGCTCACCTTTAGGCAAAGAGTTCTTCACACCCGCACGCTCAGCGAATGAGCCCGTCTAAGCAGTAGCTTCGGCTTGCAGGTAGTTGAAAGTTCAACTACCTTTAGAGTTACCGGAATCGTTACTCCCAACAGGGGTTCGACTTCGCTCACCAGAAGAACGTCAGGAGAAAAAACGTGCCAGCAGTAACCGTTAGCGATGTAACAATTCTTCCGCGCATCAGTGATGCAACCGGTCTACGCGCACGCAAAGTAAAGAGCATTACAACTGCTCCGCAAGGTTTTGAAGGTGAAGGTTTCCCAGTACGTCGCGCATTTGCAGGCGTTGATTTATCTGAGCTTGATCCATTTATTCACTTGGATCAAATGGGTGAAGTTGAGTACGCACCTGGTGAACCAAAGGGAACTCCTTGGCACCCACACCGTGGCTTTGAAACTGTTACATACATCATTGATGGCATCTTCGACCATAAAGATTCAAATGGTGGCGGGGGAACAATCTCTGATGGAGATACACAGTGGATGACAGCTGGCGGTGGAATTCTTCACATTGAAACTCCACCAGAGCATTTGGTGATGTCAGGTGGTTTATTCCACGGATTCCAATTGTGGGTAAACCTTCCTGCCGCTAAGAAGTGGTCTCCTCCTGCATACCAAGATGTTCGAGCAAATGATGTTGCGCTACTTACTTCAAC
>CAZSEW010000015.1:0-12656 GCA_964606025.1 uncultured Candidatus Planktophila sp. | reverse complement strand
ACAACTTGAGCTAGACCGATTGCTTCAAAGACCTGTGCGCCTGTGTAGGAAGCGATCGTTGAGATACCCATCTTCGACATAACTTTAAGAACACCCTTACCGAGTGCCTTAATGACGTTGCGGACAGCCTTCTCTGGTGTAATTCCAGTGATGATGCCTTGATTTACTAAGTCTTCAGCTGTCTCCATAACGAGATATGGATTTACAGCAGCTGCGCCATAGCCAATCAGAAGTGCAACATGGTGAACTTCGCGGACATCGCCAGCTTCTACTACGAGTCCAACCTTTGTACGGGTCTTCTCGCGAATAAGGTGATGGTGAACTGCAGCAGTAAGTAGAAGTGAAGGAATAGGGCAATCTTCTGCATCGCCATCGCGATCAGAGAGAACAATGATGCGCGCACCATCTTCAATAGCTTGTGAAACTTCCTTCTTAATCTCTTCTAGTCGAGTACGCAGTGTGTTTCCATCACCAGTTACTGGGAAGAGTCCGCGAACGACATATGACTGCAGCCCTGGATAGTCATCATCAGCATTGACGTGAATGATCTTTGCAAGTTCATCATTATCGATAACTGGGAATGCTAATGAAATTTGCTTACATGAATCTGGACCTGGATCGAGCAAGTTATGTTCAGGTCCAATGGATCCACCAAGACTTGTGACAAGCTCTTCGCGAATTGCATCGAGAGGCGGATTGGTTACCTGAGCAAAGAGTTGTGTGAAGTAATCAAAGAGAAGACGTGGCTTTGCAGATAACGCAGCAATCGGGGTATCAGTTCCCATTGAGCCGAGGGCTTCTCCCCCACCCTTTGCCATCGGAGTGACGATAATTTTGATCTCTTCTTCGGTGTAGCCAAACGCCTTCTGGCGACGAATAACAGATTTGTGTGGATAGATAATGTGTTCGCGTGAAGGAAGATCAGATAACTTAATCATTCCATCTGCAAGCCATTTTCCATATGGAGCAGAATCTGCAAGTGAATCCTTAATCTCATCATCTTCGATGATGCGTCCTGCTTCGATATCAACCAAGAACATCTTTCCTGGTTGCAAGCGACCCTTGCGGACAATCTTCTCTGCAGGGAAATCAAGAACACCCACTTCTGATGCAAGAACAACGAGGCCATCATCTGTTACCCAGAAACGTGATGGGCGAAGTCCGTTTCTATCAAGCACAGCACCAACTTGATGTCCATCTGTGAAAGTCACGCAGGCAGGGCCATCCCATGGCTCCATCAACGATGCGTGGAATGCGTAGAAGTCGCGACGCTTTGCTGACATCGTTGCATGGTTCTCCCACGCTTCGGGAATCATCATGAGAACAGCATGTGGAAGTGAGCGTCCACCGAGGTAGAGAAGTTCTAGAACTTCATCAAATGATGCAGAGTCAGATCCAGACATTTCAACGATTGGGAAGAGTCGCTTCAGATCTCCAGGAATCAGGTCGCTTTCAAGGAGCGACTCGCGAGCACGCATCCAGTTTCGATTTCCCTTAACTGTATTGATTTCACCGTTATGTGCAATAAATCGGTAAGGGTGCGCCAGTGGCCATGATGGGAAAGTATTAGTAGAAAAACGTGAGTGAACGAGTGCAAGTGGAGAGACAACTCGTGGGTCACTGAGATCAGGGAAGAATTCTTCCAACTGACCTGTTGTGAGCATTCCCTTGTAAACAATTGTTTGAGATGAGAGAGATGGGAAGTAGAGATCTAGACCATGCTCAGCACGCTTGCGAAGTGCAAAAGCTAAACGATCCAGGACGATTCCTGATTCATTCTTAAGGCCGCTAACAAATAATTGCTCAAACTTTGGCATGACAGAGACAGCAGTCTTGCCGAGAGATTTAGCGTTGATAGGAAGCTCGCGCCATCCAAGAACTTTCAATCCTTCTTCGGTTGCAATCTTTTCAATATCTGCACGGACATCTGCACCTTGCGCGATAAATGCGATACCGGTTGCATACGAGCCTTCAGCTGGGAGATCAAATTTGGTCTCAGCCTGATAGAAAGCATCTGGGACGCGAATAAGAATTCCGGCGCCATCTCCGCTATCTGGCTCTGCACCAGATGCGCCGCGATGTTCGAGGTTACGTAGTGCAGTAAGAGCTTTTTCGACAATCTCGTGAGTTGCAACTTTATTCAGGGTGGCAACCATCGCAACGCCACATGCATCATGTTCTTGCGCAGGATCGTAGAGCCCTTGCGCTGCAGGGTAGTTAGATGAGAGTGCCATATTGAGCCCTATCTCCTTTTTAGTGTTACAAAAGGGACAACTTTGGCCCGACAAGATGTACTGCTGTTGGTTAAACCTAAGAGTAGAAGCCTAGCAAGGGGGTGGTCTAGATGCCACTTACATGCAAGGCCTGCCCAATACCTGCGGTAATGGCCATACCTAGAATTCCGCCACCGATTACGCGCAGCGTTGGGATGAGAAGCTTGGAGCCAGCGGTTTTGGCGCTGATCATTCCCGTTGCAACGAGACCCAGAATGGTGAAGCCCACGATGCTAGAGGCTGCAGCCCCTGGGGTTGGTGCGAAGGCGCCAGCAAAGGGAATAAGACCTCCTGCGGTAAAGGAGATTGCAGATGCAATCGCTGCCTGAACTGGGCGCGCCTTTGTATTTGGATGTTGTCCAAGTTCATCACGAAGGTGGGCTTCAAGTGGGTCTTTTTTATGCATTGCATCGACAACTTGTACTGCGAGTTCACGAGAAAGCCCGCGCTTCATATAAATCTCGACTAGCTCTTCAAACTCACCTTCGGGATCAATTGCAAGGTGTTCAATTTCAAGTAAGCGATCTGACTCTTCAATATCGTTCTGCGAGCGAACTGAAACGTACTCACCCACTGCCATCGACATTGCACCCGCTGCAATTCCTGCAGTACCTGCAGTTACCAGAAAACTTTGTTCGCCAGCTTTTGCAGCGGCAACGCCAATCATCAAACTTGCAGTAGAGACCAAACCATCATTTGCGCCAAGGACGGCAGCTCGTAACCAACCAGCACGGTGGGTGCGGTGATGAAGGTTTCTTTGATAGACATCCTCTAAAGCCATATTTCAAGCCTACCGCTTGGCGCGGGATATTTTGAGGAAGTAGGCACCTGCGCCGAAAAAGAGAGCGGCAGCGAGATATTGGTTGATGCGTAAACCTGCGAGAACCTGCGCTGGATCTATGCGCAATCCCTCAATGAAGAATCGACCTGCGCTATAGAGAATTATGTAGAGCGCAAAAATTGCGCCAGCTTTGTAGCGTCCACCGAGAAAAATCAGCACAAGCGCTGCCGCAAAACACCAAAGTGATTCATAGAGGAAGGTTGGATGAAAGGTCGAATAGGAGAAGTATTCATCAGGTCTTGCATACCTTGGAATTTCTAGCGCCCATGGAGCATCTAATGGACGACCGAATAACTCTGCATTAAACCAATTTCCGAAACGACCAACTGCTTGTGCGATGAGTAATCCGGGTGCAACTGCATCAGCAAAATGTGCAAAACTCGGTAGATCGCGATTACGTGCCATCTTCTTATATGCAATAAAAGCAGCAAGTGCCCCGAGTGAAATCGCACCCCAGATTCCGAGGCCACCCTTCCAGATTTTGAAAATCTCTAGAAGTGATGCAGGCGATGCTAAGTATTTCTCCGGTGTTGTTAGCACGTGATAGAGACGTCCACCAATGACACCTGCAGGGATTGCATAGATTGCAACATCGCCAACCACGTTCTTTCCTTCTGGAAATAGAGCAAGGAAACGTTTATTGCCTACCCAAATTGCAAGGCCCGCCCCCACAATGATGCAGAGCGCATACATGTGAATGGTGAGCGGGCCAATTGCAAACGCCGAAGTTGTCGGCGTAGGAATTGCAAAACGCAAGAATTAACCCTTTTCTACAGCAGCCTGAAATAGATTGCGATCGTAGTAGGCGTTTCCGCGAGTGAGTTCCTTGCCATTGATAAATACCGTTGGCGTTGAATTCACATTTGCCTTTGCGCCCTCTGCCGCAACATTTCCTACCCAATCTGCATATTCACCCTTGGTTACACAATTGGTGAACTTCTGAGAAGTAATTCCTACAGATGCTCCCGCAGCAGCGAGTGAGTTATTGGTCCATGCGCCTGAGTTCTCCTTAGGCTGAGTCAAATAAAGCATCTTGTGATAATCAAGGAACTTACCTTCATCTGCAGAACATGCAGCAGCATTTGCTGCCGCAATTGATTCAGGTCCTAGGAAAGATAGGGTGTGATAAACGACAGTTGCCTTCTTATCCGCAATCAGCGCCTCAAGATAATCCCCTTGAGCTGCTTCAAATTGCGCACAAACAGGGCATTGGAAATCTTCATAGATATCGATAACAGGTACACCTGTGAGTTCGCCATTGAAGACGATGCCGTAGCCACGATCTGCTGAGACGCTTGCAGGAATCTTTGCATCAGAATTTGTCTGCTTTGAAAGCAGAGTCGGAACAAGCATTAATAAGGTAACTCCGAGGACGACAACAATTACTAAGTTTCTAGTGAAGTTATCTTTGCCTGGCTGCTGCTTTTTGCTCATCTACTTATCCTTTTCTGTGGAAGCGGTTACTGCTGATGGCGTCTTATCGAGTGCAAATTTACTTCGTGGGTTGAGAAAAAGGTAAATCCCAAGGGCAGCAAGGCCTGCATCGCGCAAGAGTGGAGTGAGGTAGTTCGCCTCACCGGGCTCTACCTTTCCTCCCCCACCGAAGCAGCCACAGTCAATCGATAGACCGCGCGCCCACGCCTGAGAGATTCCGATTACAAAGACCAACATTAAAAGCGCGCTCAATATTCCCATAAAGCGCGTACCTGCACCGAGGATGAGCAGTATTCCCATAAAGATTTCAGCAAAGGGGAGAACAATTCCTATGAAATTTGCTACAGAGACGGGCAACATCTCGTACGCACGCACTGCCATCTGAGATTTATCGAGTTCATCAAATTTGAGGTATCCAGCAAGGAAGAGAACTCCCCCGAGCGTCAGGCGCGCCACTAGTCCGATCCATGGTGCAGACTTTTCGAAGCTTGTTTTACTCATCGTCCTTCACGTACTCCCTTTGAAAGCTCTGCTGCTAAATCTTGTACTGCTTGTAATCCACTTTCCTCATTCGGTGCATCAAGAAGCTTATTGATAAATGCTGACCCAACAATAACACCGTCTGCGTAAGCGGCAACACCCTTAGCTTGTTCGCGGGTTGAGACTCCAAGGCCAACTGCGACTGGAGTCTTTGAACTCTTGCGAATGCGAGCAACGAGATCTGCGGCCCCTGTAGAAACGCTAGTACGAGTTCCGGTAACGCCCATCAAACTTGCCGCATAGATAAATCCACCGCAGCGCGAAGTGACTTGATCCAGTCGTGCATCTGTAGTGCTTGGCGCTACGACATAGATTGGATTGATTTGGCTACTTTCAACTGCGTTCTTCCAGCGTGATGATTCTTCAATTGTGAGATCTGGAGTGATTACACCTGATCCCCCATTGTTATGAATTGCTTCTGCGAATTTTTCAACGCCATATTTTTCAATTGGATTCCAGTAGGTCATCACGACCGAAGGCACGCCCTTATCAGTTGCATATTTGAGTGCGTCAAAAACTTCTGCCGCACCAGTGCCCTGAGAGAGAGCGCGATCTGCGGCAGCCTGAATAGTTGGGCCATCCATCACAGGATCGCTATAAGGAAAACCAATTTCAATGGCATCTACTCCGCCAGCGATAAATGCATCGATAACTTTTTTGCATCCTGCTTGTGTAGGAAAGCCTGCAGGGATATATGCAATAAGGGCAGCTCTATCTTCACTTCGTACCTTTATAAAGAGATCTTCAAGCGCCGTACTCATTTACAGAGGAATTCCAAAGTAGGCAGCTGCTGTTTGAACATCCTTGTCGCCGCGACCTGAGAGGTTCAGTAAGAGAGTTGCACTTGGTCCAAGTTCTCGACCAATCTGCATTGCACCTGCAAGAGCATGTGCTGTTTCAATAGCAGGAATGATTCCTTCTGTCTTTGAAAGAAGTGAGAATGCTTCCATCGCCTGCGCATCTGTAATTGCGCGATATTCGGCGCGACCAATGTCGTGGAGATAAGCATGCTCAGGTCCAACACCTGGATAATCTAAACCTGCAGAAATTGAATGAGATTCAATTGTCTGACCGTTCTCATCTTGTAATACATAGGTGCGATTTCCGTGCAGTACTCCGGGAGATCCCCCAGTAATTGTCGCTGCATGACGTCCTGTTTCAACGCCATCACCTGCTGCTTCGAGTCCAATCAGCCTTACTGATTCGTCGCCGATAAAGCGATGGAAGATTCCGATTGCGTTGGATCCTCCACCTACGCAGGCAAGGACAGCGTCGGGCAATTTGCCCGTAAGTGCTAAAACTTGTTCGCGAGATTCTTCGCCAATGATCTTATGAAAATCACGGACCATCGATGGGAATGGATGAGGGCCAGCGACCGTGCCCAGTAAGTAATGTGTAGTTTCGACATTTGTTACCCAATCGCGCATCGCTTCATTGATGGCATCTTTTAGCGTACGAGAACCTGATGTTACGGGCACAACTTCAGCGCCCAGTAATTTCATTCGAGCAACGTTAAGTGCTTGACGCTTTGTATCTTCTTCGCCCATGTACACGACGCATTCGAGCCCCATAAGCGCCGCAGCAGTCGCAGATGCAACACCATGTTGACCTGCACCAGTTTCAGCGATGATTCGTTTCTTGCCCATGCGCTTAGTGAGAAGCGCTTGTCCTAAAACATTATTGATTTTATGGCTACCGGTGTGGTTGAGATCTTCGCGCTTCAAAAGGATTCGAGCGCCGCCACAATATTCCGAGAAGCGCTTAGCTTCAGTGATGATGCTGGGACGACCGGTATATGTGCGGTGTAGTTCAGCAAGCTCTGCAATAAAAGTTGGATCGGTCTGCGCCTTAATACGCGCTGCATCTAACTCTTCAAGTGCGCCGATTAAAGCTTCGGGGACAAAGCGACCGCCATATTGGCCAAAGTGGCCTGCGAGGTCTTCAACGGTCGTCATGTGTACAGACTACCTGCGACCTAGTAATTCCTGCATGGCGGAAATTGGATTGCCAGACTTCACAAGCGCTTCTCCGACCAAAATCACAGACGCACCTGCCGATGCCGCGATTTCGACATCTTTATTGGTTGAGATCCCTGATTCAGCAACCCGAATGATTCCAGATGGAATTTGAGGGATAAGTTCTTGGAAAGCTCGGGTATCAACATCGAGCGTCTTCAGATTTCGCGAATTCACACCAATCATCCTAGGTGAGATATCCATGGCACTCTCTAGCTCTTGCGCAGTGTGGACTTCAATCAGTGATGCCATTCCGAGTTCGCATGACAGGTCATAGAAATCTTTGAGTTGTGATTTCGATAAGGCAGCAACAATGAGCAAGACGATATCTGCACTATGCGCACGTGCTTCGAGGAATTGATACTCATCCACCATAAAATCTTTACGCAATACCGGTAATGAAACTCGCTTCTTTACTGCATCAAGATCTTCCAGCGAACCGCCAAAGCGTCGTCTCTCGGTAAGGACACTGATTGCTCCAGCTCCGGCTTCTTGATACTGCTCAGCAAGGGCTGCAGGATCGGCAATATCTGCAAGAGCACCTTTGCTGGGAGAAGATCGCTTGACTTCTGCAATAACGTTCATCTCATCGCGAGATAGAGATGCGTAGGCGTCAATCGGAAGGGACGCATTCTCCATCGCTTCATGAATCTGAGAAAGTGGCAGACGACGCGCTGCTAAATCTTCGCGGACTCCTTCGATAATCGAATCAAGAACGGTCATTTCTCATGCCCTACTTCATCAGTTGGGTCGATTCCATTATCCATTGCGTTCCACTCGGAGAGTTTCTTATTGGGAAGTTCTTTAGGTGTGCGCTCATACTTGGATGAGAGTTTGAGATAGCGACTAAGTGTTACTGCAATAACTGCGACGACCACGAGTGAGATAAAGAGCTTCATTTAGTGCTCATCTCATTCGCGGCTGCGATCGCGCCCAATACTGCTGCTGCCTTATTAAGTGTCTCTTCATACTCAGAGCGTGGATCTGAATCTGCAACGATTCCAGCACCTGCTTGTACATATGCCTTGCCCTGATGAATCAGCGCTGTGCGAATTGCGATACATGCATCGATATTTCCGGTGAAATCAAAGTATCCAATAGCACCGCCATAGAGTGCGCGACGAGTTGGTTCAAGGGTTTCGATAATCTCCATGGCTCGTGGTTTAGGTGCGCCAGAGAGAGTGCCTGCCGGAAATACTGAGAAGAGTGCATCAATAGGAGATTTATCCTTGCTAAGTTCTCCAATAACTGTTGAGACGATATGCATCACATGGGAATAGCGTTCAATATGCATGAAATCAACAACTTCAACGCTGCCAGCAGTGCATATGCGACCTAAATCGTTTCGCCCAAGGTCAACCAACATCAGATGCTCTGCGCGTTCCTTCGGATCAGCAAGAAGTTCTTCACCTAAGCGGATATCTTCTTCAACAGATGCAGAACGTTTACGTGTTCCTGCAATCGGATGGACCATCACTTCTCTATCAGTGACTTTAACGAGTGCCTCTGGACTGGAGCCTACGACATCAAAACCATCTTCAAATCGGAAGAGATACATGTACGGACTTGGATTGTTAAGGCGGAGCATTCGATAGATATCAAGAGCGTCGGCCTTGGCATCCATACCGAAACGTTGCGAGAGAACGATTTGGAACGCTTCACCTGCGCGAATTTCTTCCTTAGCAAGATCAACCTTGGATAGAAACTCCGCTTCCTTCATATTGATTTCAAATACAGGTTTACTTTGTGCAGGAATCTCAGAGACGTTTCCAGAGATCGGCTGCATCAGTTCGCTCTGCATTCGATCTAGGCGAGATTGCGCATCGCTAAATGCTTCATCGATGCGTTCGTTAGAGCCATCCCAGTTAATTGCATTAGCAATCAAGATGATTGTTCCATCGCTGTGATCGAGTACAGCTAAATCGCTGGTAAGAATGAAGGTAATCTCAGGTAGCGCTAGATCTTTCGCGGAGAGTTCTGGTAATTTCTCTAATCTACGGACTGCGTCGTAGCCCATATAACCAACAAGACCTCCGGTAAGAGTTGGTAAGCCTTCAATCTTTGGAGATTTCAGATGTGCAACACTCATGCGCAGCGCTGTCAGTGGATCCATTCCTGTGGGTACACCAGCAGGTGGCGTGCCAATCCATGTTGCAAGGCCATCTCTTTCAGTCAGTGAAGTTTGGCTATGGGCTCCAATAAATGAGTAACGAGACCAGGCTCCCCCATGTTCTGCCGATTCCAAAAGAAATGTTCCAGCTTTGTTCTTAGCTAGCTTCTTATAAATATTAAGCGGAGTCTCGCCATCGGCTAAGAGTTTGCGGTAGACCGGAATAACGTTATTGCTCTTGGCGTACTCTCGAAATTCTTCTAGCTTCATAGAGATTCCACTCCTTCTGAAGTAATCCTTCTTGATGTGATTCTTCGATGGAAGCAGCTGCGATCGCCTGTATGGCATGCAGCCCCTATCTGTTCTACCTTCATCACGAGAGCATCTCCATCGCAATCGATATCGATGGAGTGAACTAATTGAGTGTGGCCAGATGTTGCGCCTTTCTCCCAGAGCTCATTTCGGCTACGAGAGAAGTAAGTGGCTTTCCCTGTCGCTAAAGTGATTGCAAGTGACTCTGCGTTCATGTAGGCAAGCATCAGAACCTCATTGCTCTTCACATCTTGAGCTACTACTGGAATCAGTGCTTGAGGGTCTTTGAGGAGCGCAGTTACTTCCGGCGAGAGTTCCGCGGAATGATCTTGGCTCATGTCCTTATTCTGCCTTACGCGGTGCGTGCGTTGCGCACTGAATAGTTGTGATCACCCAGGTACTTCTTCACATCGCCAATGCGGTGAACTCCAAAGTGAAAGACGCTGGCAGCTAAGAGCGCATCGGCACCAGCGTCGAGGGCGGCTGCAAAATCTTCGAGTGAACCTGCTCCGCCACTTGCAATCAAGGGAACCTTGGAAACGGCGCGAACTGCAGTAATCATTCCAATGTCATATCCGGCGCGAGTGCCATCTGCATCCATGGAATTGAGGAGAATTTCTCCCACGCCTAATTCGCATGCCTTTTCAACCCAGGCAAGTGCATCGAGGCCGGCGCTTTGTCTGCCGCCGTGAGTAGTAACTTCAAAACCAGAATCTGTTCGGGCTCTACGTGCATCAATGGAGATAACCAGAACTTGCGAACCAAATCGATCTGCAATTTCTGCAATGAGTTCAGGGCGAGCAATTGCAGCGGTATTAATGCTGACCTTGTCAGCTCCTGCTCGTAATAAACGATCGACATCATCTACAGATCGAATGCCACCGCCAACTGTCAGTGGGATAAAAACTTGTTCTGCTGTTCGGCGAACAACATCGAGAGTCGTTTCTCTGCCAGCAACACTTGCAGAAATATCGAGGAAGGTAAGTTCATCTGCGCCTTCTGCTCCATAGAGGGCAGCCATCTCAACGGGATCACCTGCATCTTGGAGATTGATGAAGTTGACTCCTTTTACAACTCTGCCATCTGTAACATCGAGGCAAGGAATAATTCGAACTGAGAGGCTCATCGCTTGGTGAGCTCCAGTGCTTCTTGCAGCGTGAATGCACCGGCATAGAGCGCCTTCCCAACAATTGCGCCTTCGACGCCACTAGAACACAACGAAGCAAGCGCTGCAATGTCATCGAGGCTGGAAATTCCGCCAGATGCAATAACAGGCGCCTTAGTAGCCGCACAAACCTCTCGTAACAAAGTTAGATTCGGTCCTTGAAGTGTTCCGTCCTTAGTTACATCAGTAACAACATATCGCTGGCAACCATCACGCTCTAGGCGCTCGATTGTTTCGAAGAGATCGCCACCTTCTTGCGTCCATCCACGAGCCGCCAAAACGTGACCACGCACATCAAGACCAACTGCAATCTTGTCGCCATGTTCAGCGATGACTTTCGATGTCCACTCTGGATTTTCAAGTGCTGCAGTGCCCAAGTTGATTCTGCGACAACCTGTTGCAAGGGCGCGTGTCAGAGATTCGTCATCTCGGATACCACCGGATAGTTCAACCTTGATATCCAGTTTGCCGACTACCTCTGCTAAGAGCGCGCTATTTTCTCCGCGACCAAATGCTGCATCAAGATCTACAAGGTGGAGCCACTGCGCACCCGCTGATTGAAATTCAAGTGCTACTTCAAGCGGATTGCCATATGCAGTCTCTGCGCTGAGTTCACCTTGGACTAAACGAACTGCTCTTCCATCCTTTACATCAACTGCCGGTAGTAGCTCTAGATAACTCATAACGATGATGTCCAATTCTTAATTAAGGCCAGTCCAGCATCTCCAGATTTCTCTGGGTGAAATTGTGTTGCACTTATTGCTCCATCTTCAACGGCTGCCAGGAAATCTTCATCGTAGTGCGCCATGGTCGAGAGTGAGCCGACCTTCTCTTTGACTGCGTATGAGTGAACAAAGTAGAAAGATTGATCTTCAACACCTGAGAAGAGCGAACTGCCTGCAGGAACAGAGACGGAATTCCATCCCATGTGAGGCGCAATTGGTGCTTTAAGTTTTTCAACTGTCGCGTTCCAAATTCCGACGCCCTGATGTGTGCCATGTTCAACGCCGGATGCGAAGAGAATCTGCATTCCAACACAGATGCCCAGAGTTGGACGTTGTAGCGAAATTCTCTCGCGCACTAGTTGATCACCGCGAACGGATTGCAGACCTGTCATGCAGGCAGCGAATGCGCCAACCCCAGGTACTACTAAACCTTCTGCGTTGAGCGCAGTTTCATAATCTGAAGTGATCTGGACTTCTTTACCCGAAGTTTCAAATGCGCGTTGCGCTGAACGAAGGTTTCCTGATCCGTAATCGAGAATTGCAATCACGAATTTAGAGCGAACCCTTTGTTGATGGAATCCCAGCAACACGTGGATCAATCGCAACAGCATCACGAAGAGCGCGAGCAACCGCTTTAAATTGAGCCTCAAATACATGGTGCGCATTTCGACCTTCAAGTACACGCACGTGAAGTGCGATACGAGCCTCAGCGACAATGGATTCCCAGATGTGCTTGCCGAGAGTTGTATCGAATGTTCCGATGAGTTCAACAATCTCTGGTTGGCGGTGAACTAAATATGGACGACCTGAAAGATCAACAGCTGCCTGCACCAAGACTTCATCGAGTGGAACCATCGCATCTCCAAAGCGACGTATGCCTGCTTTATCACCGAGGGCCTCGCGCAAAGCTTGGCCAAATGCAAGAGAGGTGTCTTCAACTGTGTGATGAGAATCGACATCGACATCACCAGTTGTCTTAACAGTGAGATCGAAACCTGAGTGCTTTCCTAATTGCGAGAGCATATGGTCAAAGAATGGAACACCGGTCTCTACTGAGATTTCGCCAGTTCCATCGAGATTAATCTCAACGAGGACGCTTGATTCTTTCGTTGTGCGTTCTACACGTGCTTTTCTCATTACATCTCCCCCAGGCATGCCGATAGCGCATCGATAAATTTCTTATTCTCGGCCTCATTGCCAATGGTGACTCTTAAGTGACCCAATAATCCCACATCTCGGAT
>CAZSEW010000014.1:0-13257 GCA_964606025.1 uncultured Candidatus Planktophila sp. | reverse complement strand
CAGTGCATGTCATCCGCCATGGAGAGGTAGAGAATCCAGAGAAGATTCTTTATGGGCGTCAACCTGGTTGGCGTTTATCAAAGCGCGGACAAGAGATGGCTGAAGTAGTTGGCGATTGGTCTAAATCGTTAGATCTTGGTGCATTACATGTTTCGCCACTTCAACGAGCACAAGAGACTGCCGCACCAATCTCAAGAGTTCACTCACTACCGATTACAACTGATGAGAAGTTAATCGAAGCTGCAAATATTTTTGAAGGAAAAAAGTTTGAACTTGGCAGTGGCGTTCTTCGCCACCCAGCCACTTGGAAGCATCTTTATAACCCATGGAAACCATCCTGGGGAGAACCTTATGAAGAGCAGATCTCCAGAATGCTTGCTGCAATTTTCGATGCAAAGAAAGCAGCAAAGGGCAAAGATGCAATTGTTGTGTCCCACCAGTTGCCAATTTGGATTCTTAGAAGTGCAATTGAAGGACGCAGACTTTTGCATGATCCTCGCAAGCGCGAGTGCACGCTGGCATCTGTAACAAGCGTTCATTTTGACGACGATGGAATGATTTCTGGAACCTCATATTCCGAACCGGCAAAACAATTACTGCCAAAGAAATAATATGAAGAAAATTGCTCCCGCATTTCTAGCGCTCTTGCTATTAACGGGCTGCAGTAACGGTGGCGTATCCCAGGCAGAAGAGAGTTTTATCTCTGGTGATGGCGCAGTTACTTACATCAAGAAGAGCGATCGTCTAGCTGCGCCAAAAATTTCAGGAATGACGTTACTCGGCACTAATTACAAATTTGATGGCGGAAAAGTGGCAGTCGTAAATGTATGGGCTTCATGGTGTTCTCCATGCAGAGCAGAAGAACCCGCACTCTCTGCCCTTGCAAAGAAGTACACAGATGTTGAATTCATTGGAATCTTGACGCGAGATAACCCCGTTAACGCAGAAGCTTTTTCACGCAAGCGTGGAATTCCATACCCATCGTTGATTGATGACTCGATCTTGGTGGGCTTTAGAAAATCCTTACCTGCAAATGCAATCCCATCGACTGTGGTGCTGGATAGAAGTGGAAATGTTGCAGCAAGAATTTCAGGTGCTGTAACTGTGGCTTCACTGACTGATCTCATCGAGAAAGTTTCAGCAGAATGACAGATTTCTTCGTTAACCAATTATTCGACGGTCTCTTACTTACAGCTTTTCCACTTGCCTTACTTGCAGGGCTCATCTCCTTTCTATCTCCATGCGTACTGCCTTTAGTTCCTGGATATCTCGCATTTGCTGCCGGCTTCTCGAAATCACGTGGAAGAGTGCTCTTAGGATCAACACTCTTCGTACTTGGATTTAGCGCGCTCTTCATTACTTATGGTGCGCTCTTTGGCGAACTTGGCTCCAGAGTTTCAACTAATGAAGAGGTAATTACTCGCGTACTGGGTGGATTTACAATTCTTATGGGCGTTATCTTTCTAGGTGCCTTCCCATTTATGCCGACACTTAAGCCAAAGATTTCTACTTCAGGTGGTCTTATCGGCGCACCGATTCTTGGATTTCTCTTCGGTGTTGGCTGGACGCCATGTATTGGGCCAGCGCTTGCAAGCGTTCAAGCTCTTGCATTTCAAGAGTCAAGTGCGCTTCGTGGGGCAATACTCTCCTTCGGCTACTGCATTGGTTTAGGTCTTCCCTTTATTGCAACAGGTTTATACCTTGATAAATCAGAACCACTCCGTAAGTTCTTGGTAAAGCGTGGAGGATTGATTTCAAAGAGTGGTGGCGTACTTCTTATTGTTATCGGATTGCTTCAACTCTTTGGATTCTGGGTTGATTTGATGATTTCGCTACGTTCATTAATTTCACAATTTACTCCGGTGATCTAATGAGCCGCGAGACCGAACTTCCAGAGCTTGGCTTTATTGCGCTCATTAGATATGCCTGGCGCCAATTAACAAGTATGCGCACTGCGCTGATCTTGTTGATGCTGATGGGAGTTGCTGCAATTCCTGGCTCACTCATCCCGCAGAGAATTACCAATCAAATTGCAGTACGTGAACTATTTAAAACTAATCCTGATTTAGCAAAAAGGTATGACCGACTCTATCTTTTTGATGTTTACGGGTCTCCATGGTTTAGCGCAATCTATATCTTGCTCTTCATCTCTCTCATTGGATGTGTACTTCCTCGCAGCGTTGAACACTACAAAGCGATGCGTGCGCAGCCACCTGCGACTCCTAAGAATCTCAATCGCCTTTCTCATCACCAAGAGATAGCAGTAAGTGGTGATGGCTTGGAAAGAGCGATGATTTGGTTTAAGAAGAATCGCTTCCGTGTACGCACCGAAGATGGCTCAATCTCTGCTGAGAAAGGTTATCTACGCGAGACTGGAAACCTACTTTTCCATCTCTCGCTCATTTTGATTTTAGTTGGAGTCAGTTTTGGATCTCTCTTCGGAATGCGCGGAGAAGCAATAGTCAATGTCGGCGAGAGAATTATCAATGTGCCGACATCTTTCGACACCCTTGCCTTCGGAAAATTGAAGAGCGAAAAGGATTTGGCACCCTTCCAAATCAAGGTTGAAAAATTTGAAGCGAAGTACAACCCAAAGACAAATGCGCCTGAGGATTACACAGCTTGGGTGACAGTTCGAGATTCTGGGAAAACTTCGAAAAAAGTCATAAAGGTCAATAGCCCACTTACCTTCGGCAATACTCGTGTTTATCTCCAAGCAAACGGTTACAGCCCTGTGGTTACAGTGCGCGACTCAGTTCAGAACGTGGTCTTTCAAGGCCCAGTGCCTTTCTTGCCACAAGATGGAAATTTAAGATCGATTGGTTCAATCAAAGTTCCTGATACATCACCTCAACTTGGATTTGTATCTTCCTTCGTTCCTACAAATGCGCGAACTACAGATCAAGGCGCCGTCTCAATATTTCCTGAACTTCTTGATCCCAAGCTGCTCTTTTCAATCTGGGAAGGTGATCTCGGTTTAGATTCAGGAATTCCTCAATCCGTCTACAAGATCGATACAACTGATATGAAACAGATCGCTTTGGGGTCGGTAAAGCCAGGTGAGACTTATTCGTATAACGGTGGATCCATAAAGCTTGAGACCGTTGTGCCGTGGGTCAACCTTCAGATTGTGGAAGATCCCGGAAAGAGTTATGCGCTTGTCGGGGGTATTGTTGCCATCCTCGGACTACTTTCATCACTCTATGGTCGTCGTCGTCGCATCTGGGTGCGCAGAACACCTAACGGCGTTGAAATGGCTGGACTTGCAAAGAACAGTGCGCCGGGACTTGAAGTTGAATTAGAGAAGTTAAAGAAGCACATAATGGGAGAGAAGTAATGCAGACAACCTGGGCATACATTTCAAATTACTTCGTGTATTCAGCGATGGCGGTCTTTGCTCTCTCATTTATCTCACATGCCTTTGAAACAGCCTTCGCGGTCCGCACTCCAGAGAATTCAGATTCCACAGATGGAAATCTGATGACTAAGACTCTTGATTACAAGCGCACCGAACGAGCAGCACGTGTAGCAACAGCTTTTATGATTTTAGGATTTCTCCTTCTTTTCGCGGGGGTAATCTCTCGAGGAATCTCTAATGGCCATGTCCCTTGGGGAAATATGTATGAGTTCTCAATTACTGGGGCGCTTGCATTCACCGGCGTCTACCTGATGGCTCTTCGTAAATATGATCTTCGTTGGCTTGGTCTTTTTATTTCACTCGGCGTACTTCTGACTCTCGGAACAGCTATAACTCTGCTCTACAGAGATAGTGCGCCGCTTGTACCGGCCCTTAAATCAACATGGCTGGTAATTCACGTTATTGCTGCAATTATTTCTGGCGGCGTCTTCTTACTCGCGAATGTAATTGCTGGGGCTTATCTCTACCTCGATAACTTAGAGAGAAAAGGCGGAAGACCTGCATGGCTTCGCAGACTTCCTGACCTTGAAGTACTCGATCAACTCTCGTACAGACTCGTAGCTTTTGTATTTCCACTTTGGACCTTCTCAGTTATCGCAGGTGCAATTTGGGCAGAGAGCGCATGGGGTCGTTACTGGGGTTGGGATCCAAAAGAGACGTGGGCATTCATTACATGGGTTGCATACGCTGCATATCTACATGCACGTGTAACTGTTGGTTGGCGTGGACGTCGAGCTGCATGGCTCTGCATCTTTGCAGGATCTACATTCCTCTTTAACTATGTCTATGTAAATGTCTGGGGAACAGGTAAGCACACTTACTCTGGTCTTTAATTTTTCGTTAAAGACCCTTTAAGAAATCTGGATCATCATCAGGAGGCAGAATTCGCTTCTGAGGCTTGTTCTTCTTCGGCATGTTTTTCAATGGATTTCGCCCAATGATTAAGTAGGCGACCGGACCAATAATTCCAGTGAGCAAGATAGCTAGTAGCCATCCCCACTTTGGAAGCTTACGAATCTCAGTTTCATCGCGACGAGCACAATCAATAAATGTGTAAAGAGTGAGTGCAAGGGTAGCGATGATAAAGAAGCCCTGGAGTTTGATCATGGGTTAATTGTAATAGGTTAAAGAGAAAGCGCGACCGCGAAGATAAGAGCAAAGAGAATCTGCAGCTTGCCAGTTGAAGCGAGCAATGGAATTAAAGCGCCACCTGTTGCGCCACCCAAAACTTTACGGATGAGCGAGATAGAAATTGGAAGGGTCGCGAGAGTTAGGCCTGCCCATAGTTGCCCAGAAATAAAGGCGAAGAGGTATGCGCTGAGAATGAGAGCAACGAAGTAGAGGCGAGAGCCCTGATCTCCGAATCGCACCGCAAGAGTCTTCTTTCCAACCTTCTCATCTTCAACTCGATCACGAAGATTATTGATTGCTAAGAGCGCGCATGAGAGTGAACCCATTGGAATTGATGCAAAGAAAACCTTCCAGGTTAATTCCAAAGTTTGCACGTAATAGGAACCCATTGTTGCGATTACTCCGAAGAAGATGAAGACCGAGATATCGCCTAAACCTTTATAGCCATAGGGATTCTTTCCACCTGTGTAGCCCCAGGCAGCCGCAATCGAAGCGATGCCAAGTGCAATGACCCACCATGATGAAAGCGAAGCGAGTGCTAAGCCGGCAAGTGATGCGAGAAAGAAGGAGATAAATGCTGCGCTTTTAACTGCAGCTGGCTTTGCTAAACCGGTGGCGGTAAGGCGGATTGGTCCAACGCGACTGTCATCTGTTCCGCGAACACCATCTGAATAATCATTTGAGTAATTCACCCCGACTTGAAGTGCCAGGCTTACAAAGAGTGCAAGAACTGCAGCCAGAGGCGACCAATCTTGGCCGGCGATAACCGTTGCAACTAGTACAGGTGCGACCGCAGCCGGAAGCGTACGTGGGCGAGCACCTTGAATCCAGATCTTAATTCGGGGCCTCCATGTGAAGTTCGGCTAATTTAATTCGGTCAACCTTACCGATTCCAATCAAAGGTAGTTCAGGGAGAAATAGAAATCCCTTGGGTTTAGCGAAAGGTCCAAACTCTTGAACAAGGTAATCTGAAATCTCGTTCTGTGAAGGAAATCCTTCTCCCGAGACAGCAACATGCAAAGCTGCCCCCCACTGGCTATCACTTACAGGGAATGCAGCAAAAGATTTATGTGGGAAGTGTTTATGAAGTGCGCCTTCAATTGCGCTCAGTGAAATGTTCTCGCCACCGGAGATAATGACATCGTCACTTCGACCTTCAACAATCAACTTTCCATTTTCAATTCGACCAAAATCAGATGAGTGGAACCAGCCATCAACATATTGAAGGTTCCAAAGAGTTTCAGCACCGATGTAGCTTTTTGCAATTATGGGACCCTTAATCGCAATCTTCTTTTCGTCGGTGATTGAGATTTCAACACCATCAAGTGCAACACCGTTGTAGACGCATCCACCGGTGGTCTCTGTCATTCCATATGTAGTCACAACACTAATTCCAGCTTCTTCAGCTTTGATATGTAGCTCGGGTGGTAGATGTGCACCACCAACCAATACTGCTTTGGCGCTTTGAAGATGGCGAAGTAAATTCTCGTCACCATTAAGTGCGCGATGCAACTGCGTAGGCACAACAGATGTGAAATCGGCTTTTGGATATTCGCCTTCAAAATTTCTGAGATCAAGCGGTTCTGTTCCGAGCTCAAGTGCCCGCGTTAAGACATTGATGCCAGCGATATGTGTAAGTGGAAGCAGCAATGACCAGGTGTTTCCGAACTCAGCCCCTAGAAATTTATTGGAAGCTTTTGCAGAAGCAAGAAGAGAAGATGCAGAGATACCAACGCTCTTTGCAGTACCTGAACTTCCAGTCGTTGAAATGACGATACAGATTCGATCGTTGACGTGATCTGCCGGAATCGGGCCAAAGGCCAGGGCGGGACCATCTGAGACGAGGGATTTAGCGAGACGGGCCATTAATTCGCTGACAGTCCACTCAGGGTTGGCTGCGCGAAGTTCTCGTTGTGCGTTCTGCTCCATTGCCCGCGTAGGCTATCGCTCGTAGACCAAATGGAGGAACCGTGAGCAAGCCGATTAAGCGTGATTTTGGTGACCGAACTATCCCTGCGTGGGCAACTGGCCCTGGCGGAGAAAACTTTATTGATATCACCTATCAAGTCGCAGATGGCATGGCGAAGATAACGATTAACCGCCCCGAGGTTCGAAATGCATTTCGTCCACAAACAATTATTGAATTAAAAGCTGCCTTTGATCTCGCTCGCGACAATGCAGAAGTCGGCGTAATTATCCTCACCGGCAAAGGCGATGAAGCATTCTGTTCTGGTGGAGATATCAGTGTTCGCGGTGATGATGGTTATCTCGGCGATGACACTCTTGCACAACAAGGTGTTGGCCGACTTAATGTTTTAGATCTGCAAGTACAGATTCGTCGTACACCTAAGCCAGTAGTTGCAATGATTGCAGGCTGGGCAATTGGTGGCGGCCACGTTCTCCATGTTGTCTGCGATTTATCGATTGCTGCAGATAATGCAAAGTTTGGGCAGACCGGACCAATGGTTGGTTCATTTGATGGTGGATACGGATCAGGTTTATTGGCTGCAAGTGTTGGACAGAAGAAGGCTCGCGAAATTTGGTTCCTTACTCGTCAATACGATGCAACGGAAGCCTTATCGATGGGACTTGTAAATACTGTTGTTCCGCTGAAGGAGCTAGAAGCAGAGACAGTTTCGTGGTGCCGTGAGATGTTGCAGAACTCTCCGATGGCACTTCGACTTCTGAAGGCTTCTATGAATGCTGCAGATGATGGATTAGCAGGTGTTCAGCAACTTGCAGGTGATGCAACTCTTCTCTTCTACTTATCCGAAGAAGGACAAGAAGGACGCGATGCTTATAAAGAGAAGCGCAAACCTGATTTTGGAAAGTTTCCGCGGCGCCCTTAAGTTTGGGCCCTTAATCCATGGATCAATCACTGCTCGAAAGCTTGCGCGTAGTTGCGCTTCCCACGAAGACAAACTTTCGTGGAATTAGCGTTCGGGAAGTTGCGCTCTTTAAAGGCGAATATGGATGGGGCGAATTCTCACCATTTCTTGAGTACGGATATGAAGAATGTGCGCCTTGGTTAGCAAGTGCAATTGAGGCAGCTACGAAGCCGCTGCCGAAGCTCTTCCGCAAATCAGTGAAGGTCAACGGAACAATTCCTGCGACAAACGATAAGAGCGTTATTGATTCACTTATTGATTCTTACAAAGGTGTAAAAACTTACAAGGTAAAGGTTGGGGACAATCTAAGCGAAGATATCGTGCGCTTGGCGCGGATTCGTTCACTGGGCCGTGACATCAAGATTCGCATTGATGTCAACGGACTCTGGAGCGTAAAGGATGCGCTTACCAATCTCTATGCCTTCTATGAAGAAGTCGGTCCATTTGAGTATGTGGAACAACCATGTGCAACTCTTGACGAGTTACGCGAATTAAAATCTAGTATTCATATTCCATTGAAGATTGCTGTAGATGAGGCTGTTCGTAAAGCTCGCGATCCATTTGCGATTGACCTTGATGGCGCCGCAGATATTGTGATGCTCAAAGTTCAGCCTTTAGGTGGCATTGCACGAGCCCATGAAATAGCTGAGCATCACAAGCTTCCAGTTGTTATATCAAGTGCGCTAGAGAGTGCAGTGGGAATCAATTACGGCCTCGCTCTCGCCGCCTCATTTAAACAGATGAATTTTGATTGTGGCCTTGGGACTGGTTCTCTTCTTGCCTCTGACATAGCTCACCTTCCGATCGTTAATGGTGAGATTGAGCTAAGTGAGATTGAGCCTAACTTTGATGGTTTAGATGTGTCTGCAGAGCGATACGAATGGTGGAAGAATCGCATTATGAAGACGGCGGAGCTACTGTGATAAACGAGTCAACAAAGCTCGCTCGCGTCATTGTTCGCCAAATTCTTGAAGCTGGCGTGACTGATGTCGTGATTTCACCAGGGTCAAGAAATGCACCACTATCACTCGCTTTCTTCGCAGCAAGTAAGCGCGGGCTAATCAAGTTACATACAAGAATTGATGAACGTACAGCTGCCTTCTTTGCACTTGGAATTACAAAAGCATCTGGCAGACCAGTACCAATCGTTTGTACAAGCGGTACCGCTGTTGCGAATTACCATCCAGCTGTTTTAGAAGCCTCGCATACCAATCTTCCTCTTTTGGTTCTGACTGCGGATCGTCCTGCAGCGTTACGCAGAACTGGCGCCAACCAAACAACGGAACAAGCACGCATCTTTGGAAAAGCAGTTCGTTACTTCGCAGATATCTCAGGTACTGCATATCCGATGGAGCTTCCATTTAACTCGCTGCACTCAGGTCCGGTACATCTCAATATTCAATTTGAAGAACCGCTTGTCGGCGATAACGATGAGAGCTGGCTTGGTGATCTAAAGGTGAGCACGCCTAAAGTATTTGGACGCAAGAAGGCCGGAACTTTCTTCACCAAATCAACTCGGGGAATTCTTGTCATTGGCCATGACCGCGCAGGACTTGAATTAAACGAGGTGCAAGATTTTGCAGAAAAACTTGGATGGCCTGTCATTGCAGAAGATCCTCTCTCATTCCCGGGCGCACTTGCACATGCCAGCATCTTTCTGACTTCAAAGACGATTGCCGAAGATGTAGCCCCAGATACCGTCGTTGTAATTGGCAGAACAACTCTCTCTCGCTCAATCAACGCTCTCATTAACTCAGCGCGCAAGGTCATTGCGATAGACCCACGTATGGCTACCGTTGACTCCGATCGCGCTGCAGCACAAAAGTTCACGCAACTTCCAACTGTTGAAGTCCCAACACCCGATGCTGAATATGCGCAGAAGTTGCAGAAGTATTCCCAAAGAGCGCTGAAATTGGTTTCAGGAATCTCAGATTGGTCAGAAGCCCTTGTAGCTCGCGAAATTGCAGGCGCTCTTCCAAACGGTACATCTCTCTTTATCTCCTCATCTCGACCAATTCGCGATATCGAAGGATTTGCAGAGCCTCGCACTGGCGTTGAAACCTTTGCCAATCGTGGCCTCGCCGGAATCGATGGAAATATCTCTACTGCTCTGGGAATCGCCTCACAGCGAAGCTCGACTTTTGCAGTGCTTGGCGATCTCGGTTTTCTCCATGATGTAACTGGCTTAATCCATCAAGAAGATATCAACCTCAAAATCTTTGTAATCAACAACAATGGCGGGGGAATCTTCTCAACGTTAAGGCAACGCGGAGTCGAAGGATTTGAGGAAGTATTTGGAACTCCTCATAACTTAGATTTGATTGCTATTGCAAAATCATTTGGCATCGCTGCATCGACTGCTGGAACGAAATCTGAGCTACTTGCGGAGATTGCAAAGCCTGTAAGTGGTATCAGTGTTGTGGTTGTAAGCGTTCCAGACCGTGAATCAAATGCAGATTTACTTAAAGGAATTTATAACAGCGTTTCATCCATGTAGCGCAGAGCGCATTGGAATCATTTTGGCGTTACTTTCTTCAACTTCCTTTTCAGGATTTGATGCTGCAACTATTCCACAACCTGCAAAGATTCTAATTTTTCGATCTGTAATCTGACCACAACGAAGAGCTATACCAAGTTCGCCATCACCACTGGCATCGATCCAGCCAACCGGCCCTGCATAACGGCCGCGGTCCATACCTTCAATCTCATCAATAACATCAAATGCAAGGTTTCGTGGAGTTCCGCAGACTGCAGCTGATGGATGAAGATTCTTCAGTAGCGAGAACGCATCTACATGTTGTTTAGATTCAATCAGCGCCCCGGTGACATCGGTAGCAAGGTGCATCACATTTGCAAGGTGGAGAACGAATGGAGATTCTGGAACGTTTGTTGAAGAACAGAATGGATCAAGTGCATCTGCGACCGATCGGACTGCGTACTCATGTTCTTCTAAATCTTTTGATGAACGAGCAAGCGATGCAGCAAGTGCTAAATCCTTCTCATCATCGCCTGTCTTTGGAATGGTTCCGGCGAGAACGCGTGAAGTTACCATTCCGCGAGAGAGACGGAGTAGAAGTTCAGGAGTTGCACCAACTAAACCGCCTACAGAGAAGACCCAAGTAGATGGATATTCAGAGGAAAGTTTCTTGAGTATTGGTCGCGCATCAATATCTGAGTCAGAGTTTGCGACGATGTCGCGTGCCAAAACGACCTTATCTACACCGTTGGAATTAACTCTGTTGATCACCTCTGTGACGCGCTTCTTCCATTCATCTGATGTCAGAGTTCCATCGCTAAAGGTGAAGGTAGATGGGGCTAACACCGCAGCAGTTTCAGCTAGCTGCGGTTGAGCATCGCTTCCAATCCACGTAATCCAAGAGTTTGCGCCTTTCTGGCCCACAATAATTTTGGGAATTACCAGAACAGATTCTTGATTTCGATCGAAGGAGAATGAGGTAAAAAGTACTGGCCCAGTGCCACTGCCGTGAACCGAGTTAGAGATTGAGAAAGTTTCTAGTTGCTGGTGCCACCATTTGCGGGCATCTTCAAATCGATTGCGACCAGAGACAGTTGTTGATGCATGTACACCCCAACCGACGAGACCCTCGCCGCCTCTGACCCACGTAAATTGCTCACCACCCGGCAATAAATCAAGTAGCGGCAGATGTTCACCGATACGCGAAGTAGTTACAGGAATTAATGGGGACATAGAGTAAATAAGTTACTTGTTGAGACTACGTGAAATCTTGCGCCAGATAAGAGGCAGCGATGTTGCAGTAATTGCAATTTTAAGTAGCTCACCGAAGATGAATGGTGTTAGCCCTGCAGCAAATGTTGCAGACCAAGAGAGTTCGAGTGAGAAGTGCAACCAAGTAAGTCCGAAGAAAAAGATGACTGCATCGCCGAAGAAAAGCGCTGGAAATGAAGTTTTGAATTTTTGATCTGCTTTGCGATCTGCGAGGTATCCAAGCAATAAAGATGCAACAAACATTCCAACGAGGTAACCACCGGTAGCTCCAAGAAGGCGATCGATTCCGTGGTTTGCAGAAGTTGCAGATGGTGCAAAGACTGGAGCTCCTGCAATTCCGGCAAGTAGATAAGTTGCAAATGTTGTGACACCAAGGCGAGCGCCATAGGTAGTTCCGATTAAGAGGACTGCAAGAGTTTGGCCAGTAACCGGAACCGGTGAACCTGGAACTGGGATTGCAACCTGCGCCATCAGAGTAATGAAGCCAACGCCACCAACTAAGAAGAGTGCTTGAGTGAGCGCGCTGCTACGAGGAAATACTGTTGCGCGTAAAGAGCCTTGGTGAAGTGACATCTGTGAACCTCTCGATTACAAGTTGTGCGCAGAGCCTACTCTCAGCGAGAATAAGCGCATGTCACGAGCCAATATGGATAAGAACCCTGACGAAGTCGCAGCGATGTTCGACGGGGTCGCCAAGCGCTATGACCTAGTAAATGACCTTTTGAGCCTAGGTCAGACGAAATCCTGGCGCCGGGCAACCACCAAGATCATCGCCCCACGCCCAGGAATGAAGATTCTCGACCTCGCCGCCGGCACAGGTTCGAGTTCAGAGCCACTGGCTGCCGCAGGAGCCGATGTCATCCCAGCTGATTTCAGCGAGGGGATGCTTGAGGCAGGGCGTAAAGCTCGCCCTCACCTGCCCTTTACCAAGGCTGATGCGCTCAATCTTCCCTTTAAGGATGGCCAATTCGACTTGGTGACCATCTCCTTTGGCCTTCGAAATACCCAAAATACCGAGAAGGCGCTCGCTGAGATGCTTCGCGTGACCAAGCCTGGGGGAGAGATCGTCATCTGCGAATTCTCGAGTCCGACCTTTGGTCCGTTTCGTACCATTTACACCAATTACCTCATGAGGGCCCTTCCTGCGATCGCATCCAAGACTTCATCAAATCCCGATGCCTATATCTACCTCGCTGAATCGATTCGGGCATGGCCAAATCAGAAGGCGCTCGCCGAGAAGATCAGGGCGGCTGGCTGGGTCGATGTCACGTGGAGCAATCTCACCGGTGGAGTTGTCGCAGTTCACAAGGCCCGCAAGCCGTAAGTGTTTCAGCGCTCCTAGATAGCGTTTAGTATTTCGCTCGTGAGCGGAAACCCATATATCCCAATTATCGTGATTTTCGCGATTGGCTTTGGCTTTGCCGCTTTCTCAGTAGCAATCGCCTCCGTTACAGGACCTGCTCGCTATAACCGCGCCAAGCAAGAGGCATATGAATGTGGAATTCAACCTTCTCCACAGGCACTTCAAGGCGGTCGTTTTCCGGTCAAATACTTCCTTACAGCAATGCTCTTCATCGTCTTCGATATTGAAATCGTATTTCTTTATCCATGGGCAGTTACATTCGACCAGCTCGGTCTCTTCGGATTAGTTGAGATGGCAATTTTTATCGGCACTGTATTTATTGCATTTGCATATGTATGGCGCCGCGGCGGATTGGAATGGGATTAAGTCGTGGGTCTAGAAGATAAATTACCAAGTGGAGTTTTACTTTCAACTGTAGAAGGTCTTGCCGGTTACATGCGCAAGAGCTCTGTATGGCCTGCAACATTCGGTCTTGCATGTTGCGCAATCGAAATGATGGCACTTGGTTCAGCGCCAAAACATGATATTTCACGCTTCGGAATGGAGCGTTTCTCGGCATCACCTCGTCAAGCAGATCTCATGATTGTTGCAGGTCGCGTCTCACAAAAGATGGCGCCAGTGCTTCGTCAGATTTACGATCAAATGACAGCGCCAAAGTGGGTTATCTCAATGGGTGCATGTGCATCATCGGGTGGAATGTTTAACAACT
>CAZSEW010000013.1:3232-13717 GCA_964606025.1 uncultured Candidatus Planktophila sp. | reverse complement strand
GTTCTAGTCGAATCAATTTGATCGCGAGAAGCAAGCGACTCTTCAACAGCTGCTACGCCACGAGATTCATCTTTCTGTTCCGCATCTCGTCTCGCAGCTCGCGCTGATATATCAGCAGTTAAATAGACTTTGAGCGCCGCATCCGGACATACAACTGTTCCAATATCGCGACCTTCAACTACGATTCCTCGATCAGCTTTTGCAATTATCTTTCGTTGCAAATCCAGTAACTCAGCACGAACTTCTGGAAGAGCACTTATCTTCGAAACGTGATCTGTGACTTCGTTACTTCTGATTTCAGTCGAGACATTCTTATCACCGACGAAAACTTGTGGATCGCGAGGATTTGAATTGAAAGTAATAGGCGTTTCAATAACAGCGGCAAGAATATCTTTTGGATTTTCACTCTTTATCGATAAAGCTATGTATGTAATTGCTCGATAGAGGGCGCCAGTATCGAGATAGCTCCAACCAGCGCGTATGGCGATATTTTTAGATGTGCTGGATTTACCAGAGCCACTTGGGCCATCTAGTGCAACAACAATCATCTTGGGAGCCAATCTTTCTTAGGTAACGCATTCTATTGCGTGAAGGGAGATAACTGTGAATCACGCTCGTGGTGCGTGAACGCTCCATCCAGCTTTTGATAAATGATCAGATAACTTCCCCAAATCAGAAGGAGATATCGCTAGCGTAATCAGACCTGTCTCTTGTCCTGGACTATGTTCTATCGAGAGATCTTCGATATTTACGTTGGCACGAGCACATTCGTTGAAGATTGCAGATAACTGTCCAGGTTTATCTTCAATTACAATTGGTAGGTAGACATATTCACGAACTTTTCCACCATGCTTACCTGGAATAGCTAAGCGACCACGTTGACCGTCTGCGATCATCTCTTCAACTGCCGATTCATCTCCGATTACTTCGATGAATTCACCGAGATCCCTTGCGAAATTTTTTAATAAAGGCTTAATTGATTCGTTATTTGTTGCGATGATCTCTCTCCAGAGCTTCGGATCTGATCCTGCAATTCTTGTCGTATCTCGAAGTCCTGAACCAGCCAAGGTAAGCCAACTCTCTGGATTACCCGATAACTGCTTAGCCAGGATGGATGCAATTATTTGAGGAAGGTGAGAAATCAATGCGACGGCCTGGTCATGCTCGGCTACCGGAAGATCAACTAGATCTGCCCCAAGTGCGGCAATTAACTCCTTAGCCATTTCGAGAACATCATCGTCAACCCCAGTGGAGTCGATAATCCATGCCCGACCTTGGAAAAGATCTGAACGTGCAGACTCTGCTCCCCCGACTTCACGACCCGCCATTGGATGGGTTGGAAGGAAACGTTCCACTGAGAGCTTGGAACTCGATACCTCAACCTTAACTTTAGTCTTTACCGAGGCAACATCTATAAATGCTCCATTGAAGTCGCGCTCTTCAAGGGTTGAAATAACCGAAGAGATGGCTGAAATTGGGACAGCGGCGATAACTAGTTCCGGAGTGAAGGAATCGCTAGAGACAGCCCCTACAAGCTCCTGCGCAAGAGTCTCCGCTCGCTTATCGGAGTCAATCATGCGTACTTCGACCCCTAGCTGGGCAAGCGCAAGGGCGATTGAAGTGCCGATCAGCCCAGATCCATGGATTTCGACCTTGCTAAAGGATGGTTTTGCGTTCATTTTCGCCGCTCCTACTGAGCAATATCTCGGCGCAGAGCTTTAGCGCCATGAAGGTAGATATGCGAAACCTCATTTGCGCTCTTTGTGGTCTCTACATGAGCCATTATTCGAATAGTGCGCTCAAGAGCGCCTGGAACATCTATTTCTACCGCGCAAATAAGCGGTACTGATTCAAACCCAACCTCACGAGCAAAGGCAGCTGGGAAAGCGGCATTGAGATCCGGGCTTGCTGTGAAGAGGACAGAAATGACTTCGTCCGGGGTGAGGGCGTTGGATTTGAGTATCTCAGTCAGGAGCTCTTTAACTCCCGTGGCAATAGCCTCGGGTGAATTCTCGGCGACTTGGGTCGCACCTCGTATCGCTCGCACTGACATTAGAGAAGCATACAACCCAGCCCTGATTTGAGGCGGAATGGTTACATCGTTTTGCCGACATATCTACTAAACGTTTAATACTAAATTCTGCGGTCCGTCTATCAGGGTGCAATTTAGAGTAGTGATATATCCCAAAGAGAAATATCGATATATAGATTCAATTGCTGCAATTTTGAGCACGATATTATCGATAAAACGCTATTGTTGAGACTCAGGATTCTTACTATCTATATATAGACAAATCTACATATCTCTACAATATAGATTTATGGTTTAATATCTAAAGCTGTTTGCAGGCTAATCAATTCACCACTATTTAGATCTCGCCATCTTCCCTCGAGAGTCTCCCCCAGCGAGATCGGTCCGAACTTGGTTCTGATCAACCTCAAGACCTCAACATCGACTGCCTCCATGAGGCGACGGATGATGTGGTAGCGACCTTCGTGGATGGTGACTTCAATCCATTGAGGTGAGAGGTGTTTGAAGCTCAGTACTCGACCCATACCGTCCTCGAGCTCGATCCCCTTCAAAAGAGTCTTTTCGACCCCCACAGGAAGCTTTCCGTCGAACTCGATAATGTAGGTCTTCTCAAGCCCGTAGGAAGGGTGGGTTGCCCGGAAGGTCAGATCTCCATCATTTGTGAGCAGAATGAGGCCTTCAGAATCCTTATCAAGACGCCCTACATGGAATAACCGCTCAGTTCTTAAGTCAATAAAGTCAGCTAATGATGGACGGCCTTCTGGGTCGAACATCGTAGACAGAACGCCACGAGGTTTATGAAGTGCGAGATAAGTCTTAGACAAAGAACGCTTAATTGTCTCACCATCAACGGCTACTTTGACCTTATCTGGGTCAAACTTGGCTCCGAGCTCACGTATCTGTTGTCCATCAACGGTTACTCGACCATCCATGATGAGCTCATCGGCTCCTCGGCGGCTAGTGATTCCGGCATCGGCAATAATCTTGTTCAGGCGCATCTCGGCCATGTGGCTATCCATTCTCGACAGTCAGCTGCGCCCAAAGATGAGGGCGCCGGTGGTGAGGAGAGTCTAAACGGTGACTTAGTCAGTTAGCGAATCGAGGATCTCATCGAGACCATCGAGGTCAGGCAGATGAGGCGCAAGAGGCGGAAGATCGGTGAGAGCGTTGAGGCCAAGGCGCTCAAGGAAGTAACTGGTGGTCTTATAGAGGATTGCCCCAGTCTCGTTCTCAATCCCATATTCATCGACCAGACCACGCGTAATGAGGGTCTTCATAACAGCTTCCACATTGACCCCGCGGATGGCAGAGACACGGGCTCGTGAGACCGGCTGGCGGTAGGCAATAACAGCCAGAGTCTCAAGGGCGGCCTGCGTCAGGCGATTCTGCTGACCGTCCAGAACGAACTTTTCGACTACCGCTGAACAATCCGGGTGGCTGTAAAAGCGCCATCCCCCATTGATAGCTCGCAAGGTAAATCCACGGTCCTCATAGGTGGGAACGAGAGCTTCTAGAGCATCCACGACCTGATCGACGGTGACTT
Organism: uncultured Candidatus Planktophila sp.; assembly: GCA_964606025.1. Taxonomy (GTDB): domain Bacteria; phylum Actinomycetota; class Actinomycetes; order Nanopelagicales; family Nanopelagicaceae; genus Planktophila. The sequence goes on along the minus strand of CAZSEW010000013.1, from coordinate 10,142 downwards.
CTAGAACTGAGGCGAGGGTCAACTCAGTAACAGGTTCGTCGACGACCATTAAGATTGCCTCGATAGAGCGAGCTAGGGCTGCTGGATCGAATACGTGCGAGAGCTGATCTGAAGATTCAACTTCTTGGACCGGGCTCTCAACCTCGGGATTAGACATTATCGACCTCTTCTGTCTCATTTTCTAGGACTACGGGGATATCAAACTCATCAGTTACCAGAATCTCGCCCTCATCTGAGCCTACCCAGCTGATCTGGAGCTCACCAAGTGCCATTACCTGCTCGAAGCGCAGGGCGCCTTGGCGGTAGAGATCAAGGAGAGCCAAGAATCGGGCGACAACGACAAGCGTTGAATCTGCCCCTTGGATGAGGTTTCGAAACGAGAGCACTTTGGACTTGCGCAGAGCCTCGACCACGAGCTTGGACTCCTCTGTCACGCTCACCAGAGCGCTGTGGAGGTGCTCTACAGCAACGACTGGGGCTGACTTTGGGGTCAGAACGCGCTCAGCGATAGCGGCAAATCGAGCCGCTCCTACGCCAATCAGAACCTCAGGCAAGAGCGAGGCCAAAGCTGGGTCTAGAGCGACAACTCGAGGGAATGACTTATCGGCAGCCAGAATTCGCTCTTGGAAGTCGGCAGCGATCTCCTTGAAGGCCCGGTATTGAAGCAGGCGAGCGAAGAGGATATCTCGCGCCTCAAGGATAGCTAGATCTTCCTCATCTTCTATCTCGCCGCTAGGAAGAAGGCGGGCAGCCTTCAAGTCGAGCAAAGTAGCTGCGATAACTAGGAATTCGGTCGCCTGGTCGAGCATCCAACCTTCGCCAGACTCTTCGAGCCTGCGGATAAAGGAGATGAACTCATCTGTGACCAGGCTGAGTGAAACCTCGGTGATATCGAGTTTATGGCGAGAGATCAGCTGCAGGAGAAGGTCAAAGGGACCATCAAAGTTGGTGAGGTGGACGTTAAATCCCTTATCGGGTGCGCTATCAGCGGCTGATTCTGGCGCTGACTCAACGAGATTTTCCACGAGCGAACAGTAACTCGTTACTTGCAGAACGCTGTGCATTACGCGTAGAGTCGGTTAAATAGGAAAAGAGGTTTCTCGCTTGAACGCTAAATCGACATTTGACGAAGATGTGGCTACTACAGCCAATCTTCTCGGCAAAGAGCCTCAAAACTTCCCCATTCCTGCACAGCTTGCAGATCACGGTGGAGCGAAGATCATCTCAATCTTCAACCAGAAGGGCGGTGTAGGAAAAACTACATCGACTATCAACCTTGGAGCAGCGCTCGCAGAACTCGGTCGCCGCGTTCTGCTGGTCGACTTCGACCCACAAGGCGGTCTATCTCTTGGTCTCGGAGTTAATGCTCATAGCCTGCCTCTTGAGAACACCGTCTACTACGCGTTGATGACACCGGATGCAAATATCGATGAAATTGTTTTGAAGTCATCTGTTGCTAACTTAGATTTCCTACCTGCTAACCGCGATCTCGGAACTGCCGAGACAACCCTCGGTGCAGAAATTGGTGGTCAGCAATATCTCAAGCGAGCACTTGGAAAACTTCGCTCAGAGTACGACGTCATTCTGATTGATTGCCAGCCAACAATGGGTCAGCTAACTATCAACGCTCTGGTTGCATCTGATGAAGTCATTGTTCCATTGCAATGCGAGTACTTTGCTCTGCATGGATTCATTGAGCTAAAGGGCAATATTGATAAGGTCCGCAGTTTCTTGAACCCAGAGTTAAAGTTAATCGGAATCTTGGCAACTATGTATGACCGAAAGACTCTACATAATCGTGAAGTACTTACTGCGATTCTTGAGAAGTATCCAGAAGATGTCTTTGAAACAATTATTGCGAAGACAATTCGCTTCTCTGAAACTACTGTTGCAGGTGAACCAATCACTTCATATGCATCATCATCAGGTGGAGCCCAGTCATATCGACGACTTGCACGAGAACTAATTGCACGAGGAGGAGCACGATGAGTAAGAGAGCTAGCCTGCCAGGAGCAGATGAACTTTTCCGCGCAAATACACCAGCGCTCAGTGCGGTACGTGAAGCAACTCAGGCTCCTGCACAGGCAGCGCCAGCACCTGCACCAGCTATTGGAACTTCTGCGCCAAAGAGTAAGAAGGGTGTTCGAACAATTTCGCGTCGCCGAGTTACAGCAGCCGAGAAATCACCTTCTGGTCGCGAACTCCATGAAGAGAAGATCACCGTTTACTTATCAACGGATGAACTCTTTGATCTCGATCAGGCGCGATTAATGCTTCGTGGTGATCTCGGTTTAGCAGTTGACCGCGGTCGCATCGTTCGTGAATCAATCGCAGTCATCATCGCCGATCTTGAAGCAAAGGGCGATCAAAGCATTCTTGCTCGCCGTCTTCGCGGCATCTAACAAAGAGAAAACTACTTAGCTCTAACTACTTAGATCTGGGATGAGCTGAACTGTAAGTCTCTCGGACTTTATCTATTGTTATGAGAGTGTATATCTGAGTTGTTGTAACTGAGCTGTGCCCAAGTAACTCCTGTACAACTCTGATATCGGCTCCCCCATCCAATAAATGAGTCGCATAAGAGTGTCGAAATACGTGCGGTGAGACCCGACCAGATAAACCTGTTGCATCTGCCGCATCCAGAACTATCTGCCATGCCGATTGCCTAGATAATCTTCCACCACGAGAGTTAAGAAAGAGTGCTGTTGTCCCTTTACTATTCTTTTCGGCGAGTGCAGGTCTAGTGCGAACCAGATAGTCATCAAGTGCCGAGATTGCATACTTTCCTAGCGGAACAAACCTCTCTTTTGAACCTTTGCCCTTTAACTTGAGCACTGAAACTTCGCCATCGGCCAACTTAGATATTGAAATATCGGTTGTATTAATCCCAATAATTTCGCTGACGCGTCCGCCAGTTGAATAGAGCAGCTCCAGGATTGCATAATCTCTTGTAGATATCGGATCGCCCTCACGTTTAGCACTCTCAATGAGGCGAGTGACTTCGTCGATACTCAACGCCTTAGGTAATTTTCTGGGAAGTTTATGGGTAAGGGATTCCAACATCGGATTTTCAATTGAACTCTCGATGCTCATGTATTTGTAGAAACCTTTGAGCGAAGAGATTGCACGATTGATACTTGAAAGAGTTAACTTTGAAGACTTCAGTGAGACTTCAAATCTCACAATATCGTCAGGCTTTAATTCATCGAAGTTGAGACGGTTCGCCTGAAGGTAATCCCCTAACTTGCCTAAATCTCTCTGATAGGACTGCAGGGTGTTTTCAGCTAAACCACGCTCAATTCGTAGATGGTTTAGGTAATTACTCTTTGCAGTTTCGAAATTCACCTATCAACTACTGGTTCTAGCGATTGGAAGCGCTCTTAGCTTCAATCGCAGCAGCGATGAGACCTACAAAGAGCGGATGAGGTCTTGTCGGACGCGAACGTAGCTCTGGGTGAGCCTGTGTTCCAACGTAATATGGATGAACTTCACGAGGAAGTTCCACAAACTCAACAAGATCGCGATCTTTGAATATGCCAGAGAAGGTAAGTCCCGCCGTCGAAATCTGATCACGATATTTATTGTTGACTTCATAGCGATGGCGATGCCGCTCTGAAATCTCTGTTGCCCCATACACACCTGCCACAATAGAGCCTGGGGTTAGTGAAGCTTTATAGAGACCAAGTCTCATAGAACCACCCATATCACCTTGACCAGCAACGATATCTTTCTGGTCGTCCATAGTTGCAATGACATGTGTTCCGCTATCAGGCTTAAATTCAGCAGAATTCGCATCTTTAATTCCAGCAAGATTTCTTGCGGCTTCAATAACCATGCACTGCAAACCTAAACAAAGACCAAGGGTAGGGATCTTGTTTTCGCGAGCAAATTTAAGTGCGCCTAACTTTCCTTCAATTCCACGAATTCCAAAACCACCTGGTACGCAGATTGCATCTACATGACCAAGAGCTTCCTTTGCGCCTTCTGGGGTTTCACAATTGTCACTCGGTACCCAAATCAATTCGACCTTTGCATCGTTTGCAAACCCGCCGGCACGTAGAGCCTCAGAGACAGATAGGTATGCATCCGGTAAGTCAATATACTTTCCAACAAGAGCGACCTTCACATGGTGCTTAGGTGAGTGCACCTTCTTAAGCAATTCATCCCACTCGCCCCACTGAACTTCATGACCACCAAGTGAGAGGCGGCGAACGATATATGAATCTAGCCCCTCACTAAAAAGAACTTTTGGAATGTCATAGATTGAGGGAGCATCGACTGCAGCAACAACTGCTTCAACATCGACGTCACACATTAGAGAAATCTTCTTCTTGATTCCTTCTGGGATAGGGCGATCGCAACGAAGAACAACTGCATCTGGTGCGATACCAATGCTTCGAAGAGCTGCAATGCTGTGTTGCGTTGGCTTGGTCTTCAACTCACCTGATGGTCCGATATATGGGACTAATGAAATATGTAAGTAGAAAACATTGTCGCGCCCGACCTCTTGGCGCAGCTGACGAGCTGCCTCAAGAAATGGTTGTGATTCGATATCTCCAACAGTTCCACCGATTTCAGTGATTACAACATCGACCTGGTCAGAATCATTTGCAAGCATGCGCTCCTTGATCTCATTGGTGATATGAGGAATAACCTGAACTGTCTCACCGAGATATTCACCGCGACGTTCACGGGCAATTACTCGTGAATAAACCTGACCTGTAGTCACATTCGCTGAACCCTCGAGATTGCGATCTAAGAATCTCTCGTAGTGCCCAATATCTAAATCTGTCTCAGCGCCATCATCTGTGACAAATACTTCGCCATGCTGAAATGGATTCATCGTGCCAGGATCAACGTTGAGATAGGGATCAAGCTTTTGCATCGTGACGCGGATGCCACGTGCTACGAGTAGTCGTCCGAGAGATGAGGCTGTTAGCCCCTTACCTAAACTTGAGGCGACTCCGCCTGTTACGAAAATATGCTTGGTCACATGCGGCTGGCTCATGGAAGACGAACCTATCACCGAAGAGGGCTCTAGCCGCGCAGGGCCAGGAGTTCTGCCGCGTGTTCTCGGGCACTCGCCGACTCTTCGAGCCCAGCAAGCATTCGAGCTAGCTCTTCGATTCGCTCAGATCTCTCTAGTTTGGAGACACCGGAGGCAACGACCGAGCCATCGCTGCTCTTCTTAACTACAAAGTGCGTATCTGCCCAAGCGGCTACTTGCGGCAAATGCGTCACAACAATGACTTGAGAGTTCTTCGAAAGTTCGTGTAGTCGTTTACCAACTTCAATTGCAGCTTTTCCACCAACACCTGCGTCTACTTCGTCAAAGATATATGTTCCGACCGGATGAGTCTTTGCAATCACTACTTCTAGAGCCAACATGATGCGTGACATTTCACCGCCTGATGCTCCTTTTCCTAGCGCAATCTTTGGCCCATCACTATGCGCTTGAATCATCATTGTTACCTCATCGCAACCTAGTTGAGTAAAGTCACTTTCTTTAAGTGCGCCCTCGTAATCGGAGCTCTTCACTTCCGCGTGGAAAGTCGTGTGCGGCATTGATAGCGCTTTGATTTCCGCGGTCACAGCAGTTGAAAGTTTCTTCGCAGCCGCTTCGCGTTCCTTTGTTAGATTCTGCGCACTCTTAAGAAGTTCTTTCTTGATTGAAGCTAACTCTTTCTCGAGCTCTGCGATTCGATCGTCTCCGCCTTCTAAATCGGCTATAGATTCCTTACCTGATTTCGCCTTTGCAGCAAGAGAAACTAAAGCTTCATCACCGATTTCGGCAGAAGACCATCTCTTGATAAATGAATGTAGTTCTGCTTTTCGAGATTGAAGTAGGTCGAGTCGAACAGGATCTGCCTCTAGTGATGTTGAGTAACTGGCTAGATCTGTTGATGCATCATCGAGAATAAAGACCGCCTCTGAGACTCGATCAGAAATCTCCTCTAACCGAGAATCCTTTCCTTTGGCGGCATCGAGGGCTCTTCGCGCTGCATGAAGAAGTGTCAGGGCACCTTCTTCCTCGCCATAGAGCGCATCAGTCGCTGTCGAGCTCGCGATTCTCAAATCTTCGACACTTGAAAGACGATTTATTTCATCATCGGTTGCGCTGCATTCACCGCGAACTGCCTTCAGTGCCGTCCAAGCACTCAGGAACTCTTTCAGCTCAGCAATCTCTCCATCTCGCTTATTTGCAGATGCCTTCATTGAGGAAATACGAGTCTTCAACTCTAAGTAACTCTCGTAATTCTTCTGATAAGTGCTTAACGCACCCAGCAGTGTCTCTCCCCCAAATCGATCAAGGAGTTCACGCTGTCTGGCGGGTTTCACAATCTGATGATTAGCAGCTTGCCCATGAATCTCAATAAGTGAATCAGCGAGAGTTGAAAGTGTTGCTGCGGGAACGGTTGTTCCCCCACATATCGCTTTACTCTTTCCATCACCATTAACTGTTCGGGTGATAATCAGGGAACTATCCTCGATTACGGCCCCAACTTCTTCAAGATCGCTATGAAGTGACTTTGGGACAGAGAATGTTGCACTAGCTACGAGGCGATCAGAGCCATGTCTAACGAGAGCGCTATCGCTCTTTCCACCAAGAACTAATGAGAGTGCAGTGAGGATCATTGTCTTTCCAGCGCCGGTTTCACCTGTCAATACATTGAGACCACGACCAAGCTCGAGCTCTGATTGATCGATAATTCCGAGATTGCGAATCGATATCTCTTCTAGATAGGAACGTTCACTCACCGCGCCATCCCTCTACGGGAAGCTTGAATTTTGCAACGAGGCGATCTGTAAAGAGAGTTGAAGAGACGTGAGATAACTTAATTGTTTGCGAATCGCGTGTGATGATTACACGATCTCCTGATTCAAGAGGAATCTTTCGTAAAGCATCAGC
>CAZSEW010000013.1:0-3132 GCA_964606025.1 uncultured Candidatus Planktophila sp. | reverse complement strand
TCTCGCTGACGTAGTTCTTGTTGATTATCGCATCTGCTATAGCTTGAATACTTGGACGATCTACCTCAGCTAAGAAACCAACTTGTCCAAGGTTGATTCCGAGAAGTGGAATGTTCCTGGAGATTGTTACCTCTGCTGCGCGAAGAATTGTTCCATCTCCACCCAATACAACTGCGACCTCGATATCAGGAAGATCTGCCGCTTCTACTTTCTTAATTCCATCAATCGAAACATCTGAAACTGTATAGAGGCTAAATCCCGCCGAAGTAAGAAGAGGGCTCAGCTCCCCTGCAGCCTTGATTGCCTCAGGGCGAGAAGGATTAATGAGAAATGCGAGGCTCCGTGTACTCATTACGCAGGTCCCATCTCAATTGCTAAATCGAGCGCAGCTTCATCTATTGCAGGAGCACCTCGACGCAGCCATAAGAAGTATTCGACATTGCCTGCAGGACCCGGAAGTGGACTTGCAGCGATTCCCATCGTTCCAAGACCGACATCGTAAGCAGACTCAGCAACATCAAGGACTGCAGCTCTGCGCAGTGCAGGATCACGTACAACTCCCCCAGCACCGAGTTTCTCGCGACCAACTTCGAATTGCGGCTTCACCATGAGAACAAAATCAGCACTTGGCTTTGAGACAGCTGCCAGTGCAGGTAACACAAGCGAGAGGGAAATAAATGAGAGATCTGCTACGACAAGATCAATATCTTCACCAACTTGATCACCGGTCAGATGGCGAATATTGGTGCGATCGAGAATCTTGACGCGTTCATCTTGGCGAAGCTCCCACGCAAGTTGACCGTATCCGACATCGACGGCTACGACGAGTTGCGCACCGCGACGCAAGAGAACATCGGTAAAGCCACCAGTGGACGCACCCGCATCAAGACATTTCTTGCCTTCAACAACAACGCCACTGAAAGCATCGAGAGCGCCCGCTAATTTATGACCTCCTCGAGATACGAAATCATCGCGATCACCTTGTAGGACTATCGAAGTTTCCGCATCTACTTGGGAGGCAGGTTTAGTTGCAGGAATTCCATTTACCAGTACTGAACGCGACTCAATGAGATCGGCTGCATGCTCACGCGAACGCGCGAGTTCACGGCGAACGAGTTCAGCATCAAGTCGAGTCTTCATAATTGCTCTTTAGAGGTTATCTATCTCTTTAAGTGAGTTCTGTAATTTCTGATGGAGCGCTTCAAATCGTGCTGAGTGCTCAGAGAGATCACTGGCATCAATATCCTCAAGCTCAGTGCGAACCTCTTGAACAAGGTTGAACTCAGTCTCGTTATTTACATCTTCCATTACTTCGCCCCTGATCTCTTTACAGTTTTTTTAACGGCAGCTTTCTTCACAGTTGGTTTCTTAGCTGGCGCCTTTTTCGCAGACTTCTTTAGCGCTGCAACTTCTGCTGCAAGTGCATCGAATTCCTCCCGCTTGATAAAGCCCATCTTAAGAACAACGCTCTCGACTTCTTCGTGAATCTTTGACTTAACCGATACCGCACTCTCCTTAGCCCAATCGTTCAAGGCAGCACCGATCTCGGCGGGAGTACGTTCGCCATCGGAGAGCTTCTGAACATAGCCCTTGAGGGTTGTGAATATCTCTGACGGTTGTGGTTTAGCCATGCCCCTAGAGTATCGACTAGGCGAGATTTAGGGCTTCTAGATGCGAGAGATCTCTGCTGCCTCGACCTGCCAGCGGCTAGCTAGACCTGTGGGCGCCTGCCAGAAGCGGCGATGAATAGAACCAGAGATCTCAATCCATTCATCACTCTTAAGAGTCAGAGCGATCTTGCGGCTCTTGGCGCTCCAGGCGCCGATATCGAGGGTGTCGACACCTTCGCGTTCGCTTCTAGTGACTATAAGTCGGAATTCAACGACCTTATCTCCGCTAGGAAGTTCTTTCGACGTTGCAGGAGCTGAAACCCTGCCCCTAACGAGCAAATCATTGAGTGAGTAATCTTGAACTTCTTCTTCAACCATCTTCTTTGTAGCAGCCATCTACGACCCCTTTAGTAGTTATGAAGGGGCGATGATTAAGTAGGTAGCTGACTTCGTGAAGGAATTAGATTCGAATCTGTGGATTAGAGCTTACCTGCGCGCTCCTGTGCATCGGTCGCTTCATCAACATCAAGTTCCGCGCACTTTATAAACCACTCACGCGCCTCATCCTTGCGATTGGCGGCATCAAGTGCATCGGCATATGCATAACGAAGACGTAGCGCCCATTCATCGGTCTCATTCTTAAGCTCTTTACATTGCAGTGTGACAACTGCTGCATCAAATTCTTTTAGGTCGCGTCGTGCACCAGATGCAACGATTCGCATCTCAATCTCTTCAGCTTTCTCGAGTCGCTTAACCTCCGCAGAACCAGCCAAATTCAAGGCTTTTAGAGGGTTTCCGAGGCCTCTCTCACAATCAGCCATAACCGGCCACATGGAGACATCTCCTGAAATTCTATTTGCTGCACGTAACTCTTTGAGTGCAATCTCGTAATGACCTGCTCGGTATGCGGCATAACCCGCGGTTTCGCGAACAACTGCAAGTCGACCAGCGTGGTGTGCTGCAGCAACTGCGTGCTTATGAGCGAGTTCTGGATCTACATCCATGTATAAATTAACGCAGACCATATGTCGCGCAACAACTTTTGCATTCTCGGCAGACAAACTTAGTAACTCTGCACGAACGCTCTTCTCGAGCTCTTCACCTGTGACATCTTCAGGAATATCAGGCTCAAAGATTCGTGGACGGATTCGCGATTGATCGCGTTCCTGTGGAGCGGGACGAAACCCACGTGGATCGCTGACTTCACGACCTTGCGAAACTTGACGGGTTGCACCAGAGCGATCAGATCTTCCACCGCGAGCTGGGCGTTCATCCCTAGAAGATGAAGATGGTCGCCCGCTAGATGGACGTGATGAAGATGGTCGACCAGATGAGGGACGACCCGATGATGATGGTCGTGAACTACGTGGACGCTCTTCCATTTTCATACTCCGATTTCTTTAATTTATTTTAACTTCTTTTCCTCGACACAATTAAAGAGTCAGAAATAAAAAAGGGGCGCTTACGAATAAGCGCCCCTTTTTATAAAAGAAGTCCGGCAACGTTCTACTCTCCCACAAGG
>CAZSEW010000012.1:0-13813 GCA_964606025.1 uncultured Candidatus Planktophila sp. | reverse complement strand
GGACCCCGAGCAGTTGCGCAATTTCGGATGCGCTCTTGGAGCGGAGATAGTGGAGCGTCAGGATGAAGCGCTCTTCCTCGGGAAGCGAGTCGAGCAACTGCGCAAGAGTCTTGGGGTTGCTCATAGCCCTAGATTACTCGCGAATTGCGGCTGGTAGAAAAATTCTGCCTAGGAGAATGACCGAGCAAATCGATGCAGAGAGATGCGCACTCCAGCGTAAAGGAACGGAGCGATGAGCATAAATATCACCCGCGGAGCTTCTATTGTCTCTGACCAATCAAATCGTGTGGTGCCGTCGCTCTCTTCAGTGAGAAGAAAAGATCCGGTGCCCTTCAGAACCTTTCCTACATGCACGACGTCACAACGAGCAGGCTCTTCCCAATGTGTCACAGTCATTAAATCTAGTAACCCTGGAGATTTAATGCGTGGATAAAACTTGTAGAGCGGACCGGTAAATGCAGCAATCGAAGTTCCTACTCCAGAGACTTGATCTGAAGTTACCCAGACTTTTGTTTGCAACATCCACTCACCTTGTGAGGGCCAATCTGCAATCTCCTCCCAGACTTTCTTGCGAGGAGCACGAATGCGAAGTGAGATTGCAAGAGTATTGCTCGACAATCTATCTACCCCCATGAGCAATTGAAACTGCTTCATCGACAGTAGTTGTCCAGTGGAGTAAATCTCTCATTCCAGGTTTAACAAATTTCTCATCTTCAAGATGCTCTACAAGAAGATGCAGTGGCTGATAAATTCCAAATGGATCGAGAATAATTACCGGCTTTTCGTGGAATTTTAAGTAACGTCCTACCCAAATCTCAAAGAGCTCTTCAAGAGTTCCAAGTCCTCCCGGTAGGGTGATAAATGCATCAGAAAGCTCTTCTATCTTCGCCTTACGCGTACGCATCGATTCAACAATGATTAACTCATCGCTATCGTGATCGGCGAATTCAATATCAACCAACTTCTGCGGAATGACTCCGATCGTTCTGCCTTTTCTACTGCGAGCGCCACGAGATATTGCACCCATGGCAGAAATATGGCCGCCACCTGAGACTAATTCGGCCCCACTCTCGGCGATCGCGCTACCGAGTTCGTAGGCAAGGTCAATATATTTTGAATCAATCGATGGAGATGAGGAACAAAATACCGCGATGCGCATGAGGGACAGAATAGGGGTTAGGCTTAGAACATGTCTTCTTTAGCTCATGGCCACGGAATCGCAACGCTATCTGGTTCAACAGTGCTTGATGTCTGGTTTCCAGCACCCGCACTCGGAGCACTTACTGGAGCTCCGGATCAATCACTCGTTGCAATGGTCGGTGAAGACCAGATTCGCGGAGTCTCAAGAGAAATCGTCTCTCTTGAAATTGATCTCAGTGTTGCACCTCAGGATGCCAAAGATGCATACCTTCGCCTTCACCTTCTCTCACATCGCTTAGTTAAACCTCATGGACAATCTTTAGATGGCATCTTCGGCTTGCTGACAAATGTTGTCTGGACATCTGCTGGTCCATGCGCTGTTGAAGGTTTCGAATTAACTCGTGCGCGCCTAAAGGCGCACTTCGGACATGTCACGGTCTTCGGTGTCGATAAATTCCCTCGAATGGTCGATTATGTAATTCCTTCTGGAGTTCGAATCGCTGATGCAGATCGAGTTCGTCTAGGCGCATATCTTTCATCAGGAACAACAGTGATGCATGAAGGCTTTATCAACTTCAACGCCGGAACTCTCGGCACATCTATGGTTGAAGGTCGTATCTCCGCAGGCGTCGTTGTCGGTGATGGCACTGACGTTGGTGGTGGAGCATCAATTATGGGAACACTTTCAGGTGGTGGAAAAGAAGTTATATCTATCGGCCAGAAGTGTCTTCTAGGTGCTAACTCTGGTTTGGGAATTTCACTCGGCGATAACTGCGTGATTGAAGCCGGAACATATATAACTGCAGCGGCCAAAGTGACCTTGCCTGATGGAGAAGTTGTTAAGGCAGGCTCTCTATCTGGCGCACATAATCTCTTGTTCCGACGTAATTCAATTACAGGTGGCCTCGAGGCAGTTATGCGCACCGGTACTTGGGGCGGATTGAACTCAGTACTTCACGCTAACTAACTGGCGCAAAATAACTGGCGCTAACCTACAAGCGTGAAGTACGGTGAAGGAATCTTCACTCTACTTCTAAATGTATCTCCACGTAACAACTTGGTAGAACCATTACTTGAAGTTCCTTTTATATATGTAACAGCTCCGGCAGTGTTTCTCGAGACAATTTCTAAAGTGATGATGTCGGGCAGCAAGAATGCAGCGGCAACCACAGCTTGAAGAGCCGACGCGTTCCACTTTGCAAAACGGGGATTATTCTTCGGGTCAACACTTGCTGGGTCTGGAACTGATTGCGTATATGCCGTTGCTGTGCCCCATGCATCAAGAGTCGTTTGCGTTGCTCCGCCAGATGATGAGGAGTAATAAGCCTGAATTGGTTTGCCGTTACTTAAGATTGCCAAACTAGTGAAGGTATCGACATTAGTTCGTACGACAGCTCTCTTCCACAGTTTTCCAATCTTTGGCTCTACCTCTTTTGAAAAACCTACAAAATTCTGATCTCCAATATGCGAATACACGTGGCAATCGCACGAAGGCTTAATTGTTGCAATCTTGGAGAGAGCATATGAGCGCGCCGCAATCGCCTGCGCTTCAAGAACTGCAGGCGGCCAATTTGATGGAACTTCACTGATGCCCCAGAGATACTCATCATGAAGTGATAAAGAAGTAGTGACCTCCATTAGTCCCTTAACGATTTTTACTTGAATCTGCCCATATCTATAGCGATCGGTGCTGCCTGATTGAGTGAGCGAGATGGTAGGAGATGGTCCCGTCCAGCGAATCGTGAGCGCCTTACTCTTAAGGAGGCCCACTGAAATATTCTTATCGTCAAGGATGAAATTCATTCTCTGCTTTGGAGTAAGCGATAGGACGGGGAGGGCCGGTGAGTTGAGAGGTAGATCCCCCTCAAAAATTTGTACGACGGTACTTGCGTTGCTTCCCACTATAGAAAATTCCTTCAGTGATTTACCGATATTAACGCGGATAGTGTGTGAATCCACTACTGGCGCAACGACCACATCTTTGTAGTAATAGTTAAGAATTGCGGTCGCGCTTTCTCCGGCCAGTGCTCTAGCTTTTGCACCAATCTGACTCATTCCAACCCCATGGCCGAATCCCGAACCGGTAAATGAAAAGGAAGCAGGCGCTTCTGCTTGTGCAAAGCTTGGTGATATTGCGAATACCAAAGATACTGCGATGAGAACTCTTAAGAATTTCATTCGCGTTACATCATTCCTTAGGCACAAGCGATTTGGGCGAAGTTAAGAAACCTGCTCCCCAGGCAAAATGCATTGTTGGGATAACCAGAAGCAGAATAAATATTTCGCGAATAGATTGTGAAATCTTGACCGATGCAACCATTGTGAAAAGTAAATAGATTGCAGCGGGAATAAAGAACACTGGGTGAATAACGGCTCCCATAATTATTGAGAGTGTGAATCCGGCTAGCGCAACCGGCGGAGCTAGGTATCGGTAATTAATTGTTCCAGGATGTCTACGTGAAACAACGCGACGCCATCTACCGTATTCAAAATACTGTTTTGCAAGTGCCCGCAGATTAGGTCGCGGTCGATAGATAACTTGCAGGCGCGGATCAAAATAGATAGTTCCGCCATTTTCTCTTAATCTAAAGTTTAATTCCCAATCTTGAGCGCGGGTAAATCGCTCATCAAATCCACCAATGGCAAGTAGCGCTTCACGTCGAAAAGCTCCCAAGTAGACAGTATCTACAACGCCTGCAACTCCCCCAGTGTGGAAACGTGAAGCGCCAACTCCAAATGGACTTCGCATAGCCCCAGCAACTGCTTTCTCAAATCGACTCTTTCCAACTGCAGCCATAACGCCACCTACATTAACGGCGCCAGAAGAATTCAATATTTCTACAACAAGCGAGATGTAATTATCAGGAATCTGGGCATGACCGTCGACGCGAACAACGACAGGACTAGAAGATTTCTTGAGTGCGAGATTTAAACCTGCGGCAGTACGTCCAGTTGGACTCTCAACAATGACAACTCGCGAATCAGATCGTGAAAGTCTTTCTGCAATTTCAAGAGTTCTATCTTTAGAGGGACCAATTGCCAAAATAACTTCAAAGCTTCCACGATAATCCTGAGAGAGAATTGAGAGAACAGCAGATTCAAGATGTAACTCTTCATTGAGGACAGGAAGAATCACACTCACGCTAGGCAGCGGTGAGCCAGGTAACTCCTGTGTATGTGTCGCCATAAGCCCTCCACGCTGTCGCCCAAGTATCCTACGGAAGTGAATTCAAAGCGCGCGATTCGGATAATGACATCACTCTCACTTGGTGTTGTCCTTATCGCATCTCTATCGTGGCTTGGTTTAGGTCAGGTCAGTGGCCAGATATCTAGAATTAATGTCTTCGGAAATCTCTCTGATCGCCCAGAGAAAACTTCACGCGCCCTTAACTACCTCGTTGTTGGCTCTGATTCTCGAGAGGGTCTGACTCGCGCGGAGATTAGGAAGTTAAAGGTTGGAAGTACGGCAGTTGCTGCTGGTGGGCGCTCTGACACTATGTTCTTAGTTCATATAAGTAAGAAGCGTGATGCAGCTTTTATCATCTCTCTTCCACGAGATACCTTGGTACAAGTTCCTGCACACAAGAGCCAAGATGGAACAACTGATATTCCAGAGCGGCCAGGAAAGTTAAACGCATCCTTTGCATTTGGTGGCGCACCACTTCTTATTCAAACAATTGAAGCGAAGACCAATCTGAAGATTGATCACTACGTAGAAGTTAACTTCGCTGGGTTTACCGGCGTCGTCGATGCTCTAGGTGGAATTGAAGTGTGTTCCAAAGTGGCAATCAATGACCCAAAGAGCCACCTCGTTCTCAGTGCCGGTACTCACACCCTTGGTGGAATTGAGGCTCTCAAATATGTGCGAACTCGCGATTTCGATGGCCGTGGGGATATTGGCAGAATGGAACGTCAGCAACAATTTGTCAGTGCGGTTTTGCGCAAAGCCACAAGCACAGGAATCTTGCTCAATCCAATCAAATTAGCTAATTTCTATAACGCAACTATTTCAACTGTAAAGATGGATGAAGGCGTTGATAAGAATGACCTTCTCACTCTTGCAAAGCAGATGCGCAATCTCTCTTCGGGAAATATTCGTACCTTAACTGTTCCAATCTCTGATCCCAATGGACGTGTTCCGGGAGTTGGCTCAGTTGTAATTTGGGATGAAACACTTGCCGCTGATCTCTGGAACCGTGTTCGTGATGATCAAGCGCTTGTCGATAAGGTTAAGAAGAAGGCGTCACCTTCCGCTTCGGCTAAGGCAGAGGTAATCGATAAATTTAAGAGTAAGACCGCAGCAGATAACCCGTGTGCACCAGCGCAATAGCCTGCAAATGTGCAAAATATTTAACAAGGCTGCAATAGACTCACCGCTATGGCTCTGAAGCTCTCTGTAATCGGTGTTGGCTACCTTGGCGCAACGCATGCAGCATGTATGTCATCCCTTGGCTTTGATGTTGTGGGAGTCGATACAGACCAGAGCAAAGTTGATTTACTCTCTCAAGGAGAGCTCCCTTTCTACGAGCCAGGGCTCGACACACTTCTTGCAGCTGAGATAAAGACAGGACGCCTTCGTTTTACAACAGATTTCGCAGAAGTTGCTGATGCAGATATTCACTTTATCTGCGTCGGAACTCCGCAGAGTAAAGATGGGCTAGCAGCAGATCTCAGTTACGTTAAAGCTTCAGTTGCGGCGATTGCTCCTCATCTCAAAGATGGTTCGCTCGTTGTTGGTAAATCCACCGTTCCGGTAGGAACAGCTCAACTACTACGTGATCAGCTCGCAATCTCGGCGCCTCACGCAGATTTAGCATGGAACCCAGAATTTCTCCGTGAAGGTTATGCTGTTGAAGATACCCTCACGCCAAATCGCCTTGTCGTTGGCGTTGCAAATGATCGCGCTGAAGCGATCCTTAAAGAGGTTTACAAACCAATCACCGATCTTGGAACGCCCTGGATTCGCGCCGATCTTCCAACTGCTGAGTTGGTCAAAGTTGCAGCGAATTCTTTCTTGGCGACAAAGATTTCCTTTATCAATGCGATGGCGGAAGTCTGTGAAGCAGCAGGAGGAGATGTCACAGTTCTCGCCAAGGCAATCGGCTATGACCCACGTATTGGTAGCCGATTCTTACAGGCAGGTATCGGTTTTGGTGGCGGATGTCTTCCGAAAGATATCCGTGCATTTATGGCACGTGCTCAAGAACTTGGTGCCAATCAGGCGCTCGAGTTCCTCCGCGAAATCGATGCAATCAACTTACGTGCACGCCAAAGAGTTATCGATGTTGTCAGAGCGGACTTATCTGACGATTTAACTCAATATAAAATTGCGGTACTGGGAGCGACATTTAAACCTGATAGTGATGATGTGCGCGATTCCCCGGCACTTGATATTGCAGCTCAGCTACAAGCAGCTGGTGCAACTGTTGTTGTTCATGATCCAAAAGGTATTGAACCGGCTCGAAAGCGTTTTCCTAATCTTGATTACCAAGAGAAGGTTGTCGATGCAGTTAAGGGTGCCGATGCAATTCTGCACTTAACTGAATGGAAAGAGTATCGCGAGCTTGATCCTTCAGTGATTGGTCAACTGGTTAAAGGTAAATTCATCATTGATGGCAGAAATGCACTTGACCGAAATAAGTGGCGCGCCGCTGGCTGGCGTTTCCATGCGCTGGGTCGAACCGACTAAAAACCTGTCTTTTGGTTACGACGTGCATTAAGCGCTGCGCCCTTTGCCTTTGCCTCTTCATTAATATCCTTGAGCGCTGATTCAACCTTTGATGATATTGCTGCATCAGAGATTCCTAAGATTCGCGCAGCTAAAATTCCTGCATTCTTAGCATTTCCTACACCCACTGTTGCAACTGGAATTCCTGCAGGCATCTGCACAATGGAAAGCAGCGAGTCCATGCCATCAAGATTCTTTAGCGGAACAGGTACACCGATAACTGGAAGCGGAGTAAGGGATGCAACCATTCCAGGTAAATGTGCTGCGCCCCCTGCTCCAGCGATGATGACCTTAAAGCCCTTCGCCTTCGCCTTCTGAGAAAACTCAACCATTTCTAGTGGCATGCGGTGTGCGGAGACAACATCTGCTTCATATGAAATACCAAGTGAATCTAAAACCTTTGCAGCTTCTTCCATGACTGGCCAATCAGAATCTGAGCCCATGATGATTGCAACATCTTTTGCTTCACTCATCGATTGCTCCGCTCATATAGTCACGTGCATGCTGCACATCGTCTCTTAATTGTAGAAGGTTAGAGCCTGCCGCCGTGACATGGCCAATCTTGCGCCCAGGACGGACTTCCTTCATATATTGATGAAACTTGAGATCGGGATTGCGGGCCATCAGATGCAGATAAGGGCGATACATATCTGTCTTCTCTCCGCCCAAGATATTACCCATTACTGCAAATTGATGCGTCATCGCTGGGTCGCCAAGCGGTAAATCTAGAACCGCACGTAAATGTTGTTCGAATTGGCTTGTGCGCGCACCATCAATTGTCCAGTGGCCGGAATTATGTGGGCGCATCGCAACTTCATTAATAAACAATTGATCGCCCTTAACAAACATTTCAACTGCCATCACGCCAACAACTCCAAGTTCATGGGCGATATCGAGAGCTAACTTCTGTGCCTGTGTCGAAAGATCTTCGCTAATTTCTTGGGCAGGTGAAATTGTTAAGGTGCAAATTCCATCTTCTTGAATAGTTTCAGTTGCGGGCCACGATGTTGCTTGTCCATGCGGTGATCTTGCAACCATTACCGCTATTTCGCAGTCAAATGAGATGAGCTCTTCAATTAACAGTTTTGGCACACTCTTGAATAGCTGTGCTAGCTCATCCTGAGAGTTAATTTTCCAGACACCACGACCGTCGTATCCACCTGAAATAGATTTTGCAATCAGCGGATACTGATCTATGCCATCTGTCGATGTTGCAACTTTCCATTCAGGAGAAGGGTAAGCGCTTAACTTCTCACGCATCTTCTCCTTATCCTGCGAGTAGATGAATGCTGATGATGACGGATAAACCCGAACACCAGCGCTCTCGAGTCCCTTGATCACCGAAAGTGGAACAAGTTCATGTTCAAATGTGATGACATCGCATTGCGCTGCAAACTCTTTAAGGGCAGATAAATCAGAGTAATCACCAACTGTATGGCTACAGATCTGGGCGCCTGAATCTTGCGAGGTTTGTGCAAATAGATGGAGTTTGATTCCAAGAGCTGCAGCGGGTGCAACCATCATTCGAGCAAGTTGACCTGCTCCAATAACGCCGACGGTAGGAAATCGCTCGCTCACAGGCTTATCGTAGGTGAACGATGTCTCCAACCGTAATTCTCTGACCGTCCTCAAGAATTAAATCTCCCGCCGGTGAAATATCCGCAGCGAATCCACTCTTCTTCTCACCGTTTGGAAGCTCAACTTGAATTTTCTGGTTCAGGGTTGCGCTCCGCTCTCGATAAAGATGTCTTAGGTCCTCGCCATCTTCCCAGCGACCCATTAGCTCTTCAAAGGTGTTGAGGATTGAGGCAAGCATCAGATTGCGATCTAGGACTGCATACTCTTCAATCAATAGAGAAGTTGCATGCTCGACAGGTAGCTCGCTTCGATCCATTCCTACATTTATTCCAATTCCAATAACTACTCCATTACTTGTCGCTTGAGCGATAATCCCACCCAACTTCTTACCCGCAATCTGCAAATCATTTGGCCACTTGAGCTCTGGTGAAAAACGCGGATCAAGTTCTGAGATTGCAAGTGTTGATACAAGTCCGGCAAGTAGTGGCAGGAAAGACCATTCGCTTTTCTCGCGCTTTGGTTGAAGATAGAGAGAAAATAAGAGTGCAGAACTTTGTGGAGCATCAAAAGTTCTATCAAGGCGACCTCTGCCAGCACTTTGATATTCAGTAACAAGAACCTCACCGTTGGCCACGTCGTTGTGCGAAATAAGCGCCACTAAATCGTCTTGAGTTGAGCCGGTGACTTCGACCACGCTTACTCGCCAGTACTGCGAGATTTTTTGAGAGATCACTGCGCTATCTAGCGGTGGTCTTGGCGTATCTGTGCTCACGACTAGTACCTTATGGTCATGAGTCCAGATCTGCATACTACTTCCGGAAAAATCGAAGATCTCCGCGAGCGAATTGGCGAAGCTGTACACGCAGGATCCGACAGGGCGCGCGAAAAACAGCATGCCAAGGGCAAAGGAACTGCGCGTGAACGTATCGAGATGCTCGTTGATGCAGATTCATTCACTGAAATTGATGAGTTTGCTCGTCATCGCGCACAGAACTTCGGCATGGAGAAGAACCGTCCATACGGCGATGGCGTTGTAATCGGAACAGCAACTGTCGATGGACGCCCTATTGCACTGTACTCACAAGATTTCACGGTTTTCGGTGGATCACTTGGTGAAGTTCACGCAGAAAAGATTGTAAAGATTGCTGAATTCGCACTGAAATCCGGAATTCCATTGATTGGAATTAACGATTCAGGTGGCGCACGTATTCAAGAGGGCGTTGCATCGCTAAATGGTTACGGAAAGATCTTCCGTTTAAATACCCGCTCTTCTGGTGTTATCCCCCAGATTTCACTCATCCTCGGCCCTTGCGCCGGTGGATCTGCATATTCTCCAGCGCTCACTGACTTCACTGTCATGGTGAAAGAGACTTCAAATATGTTTATCACTGGGCCAGATGTCATCAAGACCGTTACTGGTGAAGATGTCGGAATGGAAGAACTCGGCGGAGCATTTACACACAATACAAAGTCTGGAAATGCTCATTACATGGCAGATTCCGAGGCTGATGCGATTGATTATGTGAAGGCACTTCTCTCATATCTTCCATCAAACAATATGGATGGCTCACCGGTTCTGCCACCTACTCAGAATCTTGAGAAGAGTGCATCAGATATCGCGCTCAATACCCTGATTCCTGATAGCCCTAATCAGCCTTACGATATGAAAAATCTGATTCAGGCACTTGTCGATGAAGGTGAATTTCTAGAAGTTCATGCCTTGTATGCTCCAAATATCGTTGTGGGCTTTGCACGAATTGAAGGCCAATCAATTGGAGTCATCGCAAACCAACCTTCACAGTTGGCCGGAACTCTCGATATCAATTCATCTGAGAAAGCGGCTCGATTCCTTCGATTCTGCGATGCCTTCAATATCCCAATTCTTACCCTTGTCGATGTTCCTGGATTTATGCCTGGAACTGAGCAAGAGTGGAACGGCATCATTCGCCGTGGAGCAAAACTCCTCTACGCCTACGCTGAAGCATCTGTGCCGCTTGTAACTCTTATTACTCGTAAAGCTTATGGTGGCGCTTTTATCGTGATGGGCTCTAAGTATCTCGGTAGCGATATCAACTTCGCCTGGCCATCTGCAGAGATTGCAGTAATGGGTGCGCAAGGTGCTGTAAATATTCTCTACAGAAAAGACCTTGCTGAAGCAAAGGATCAAGATGCAAAGCGCACTGAATTGATTACTGAATACACTGAGAAGTTCTCCAATCCATACTTAGCTGCAGAGCGCGGAACTATTGATAGCGTGATTGAGCCAGAAGAGTCACGTCAATACATCACCAAGGCTTTCCGCACTCTTAAGACAAAGCGCGATACCTTGCCGGCACGTAAGCACGGAAATATTCCTCTATAAAATGAAATTCTCAGTGGTCTCTGGCAATCCAACTCAAGAAGAGTTGTTGGCTCTGCATGCTGTTCTGGTCAACCATAAATCGGTTGATTTAAAACCCGTTATTAAGCGCAGCGTCTTTGGGCTTCCCCAACTTCGCCAGCCTCTCCCCCATCAAATTACCTTTGGCGCAAGAAAGTTTGATTAATGCCGCGCATAGTTCTAGCTTCACAATCAAAGTCGCGACGTACTCTTCTTGAAGATGCTGGGCTAAAGCCGACCATAATCGTAAGCAACGTTGACGAGGAAACTGATTTCTTCAATGCAATGACACCTGAAGATATGGTGATTGCACTGGCAATTTCAAAGGCTCATACAGTCAGAGAGATGATTGACTACCCGGCAATCATTATTGGTTGTGATTCAACTTTTGATGTCGATGGCGTCTCGTTTGGAAAGCCAGGAACTCCAGAGATTGCAGTCGAGCGAGCCAAGAAAATTAGTGGCCGCACAGGTCTATTGCACACAGGACATTGTGTCATCGATACAGAGCGTGGAATCGAAATCGCTGATCGAGTAACCACAAAGGTAACTTTCACGGATATGACAGATGAAGAGATTCAAGACTATGTCGCATCAGGAGAACCCCTGCATGTAGCGGGGGGATTCACCCTAGATGGATTCGGGTCTCCCTTCATTCCGGTTATTGAAGGCGATTACACAAATGTTGTTGGAATATCGATGCCATTTCTTCGTAATGCGATGAAGCAACTTGGATATTCTTGGCCTCAGGTGAAGGAGATGTCATGAAGCGCGTACTGATTGCAAATAGAGGCGAAATTGCTCTTCGCGTCATCCGCGCATGCTCTGATCATGGCCTTGAAAGCGTTGCAATTTATGCCGAAGAAGATAGAGATGCGCTACACGTTCAGCGCGCTGATTTCGCATATTCGCTTAACGGAACAGTTGCAAAAGATACATATCTGAATATTCCCAAGATTATCGCCCTTGCAATCGAAGCTAAAGCCGATGCAGTTCACCCTGGATACGGATTTCTCTCAGAGAATGCGGATTTTGCACAAGCGGTTATTGATGCGGGGTTAATCTGGATTGGACCGCCTCCTGCTGCAATTAGCGCACTGGGCGATAAAGTTTCTGCACGCAGAATTGCATCTGCAGCTGGTGCACCACTGGTTGCTGGCACAAAAGATCCCGTTTCAGGCCATGAAGAAGTACTGGCTTTCGCTAAAGAACACGGCTTACCTGTGGCAATTAAAGCTGCATTTGGTGGTGGTGGAAGAGGCCTCAAAGTCGCTCGCACCATGGAAGAGATTCCAGAGCTTTACGCATCTGCCGTCCGCGAAGCAATTGCCGGATTTGGCCGTGGCGAATGTTTCGTCGAGCGCTATTTAGATAAGCCGCGACATGTTGAGACGCAGGTACTTGTCGATCAACATGGCCATGCAGTTGTCGTTTCAACACGTGACTGTTCACTGCAACGTCGCCATCAGAAGCTCGTTGAAGAAGCGCCAGCGCCATTTCTGACAGATGCACAGAATGAAGAGCTCTACCGCTCAAGCAAGGCAATCATGAAGGAAGCCGGTTACATCGGTGCCGGAACATGTGAATTCTTGATTGGCCTCGATGGAACCATCTCGTTTCTCGAAGTTAATACTCGCTTACAGGTAGAACATCCTGTCTCTGAAGAAGTTGCGGGCATAGACCTAGTTCGTGAGCAATTTAGAATCGCGATGGGTGAGAGCTTGGGATTTGAAGATCCGGTAATTCGTGGACACTCTCTTGAATTTAGAATTAATGGAGAAGATCCGGGGCGTTCCTTCTTGCCTGCTCCAGGTCGAATTACCTCGTGGAATATCCCGACAGGACCAGGTGTGCGCGTAGATGCAGGATTCCGCAATGGAGATGTCATTGGCGGAAACTTCGATTCACTGCTCGCAAAACTGATCGTTACTGGGGCGACTCGAAAAGAAGCTATCGAACGTGCACGTAGAGCACTCGCAGAGTTTGAGGTTGGCGGATTAGCGACTGCTCTTCCCTTCCATAGAGCAATCCTGGAGGATCCTGCATTTACAGAAGAGTTCAAGGTCTACACCAGTTACATAGAAAATGAATTTAAAAATGAGATTCCTGCATTTGTTGCAGAAGGTTCCGAAATTCAAACAAAGGTAGCCGCAGAGAAGTTAGTTGCTGAAGTCAATGGAAAGCGTTTTGAAATTGTCGTTCATGCACCTGAACCTGTCGTGAAGCGTCACCGTGCAAAGCAGGCAAGTGCTGGGTCTGCATCAGGTACAGGGCTGGCATCGCCAATGCAAGGAACGGTAGTAAAGATTGCAGTTGAAGAAGGCCAAAGCGTTGAAGCAGGCGATTTAATTATCGTTCTAGAAGCGATGAAGATGGAGCAGCCACTTAACGCACATAAGAGCGGTGTGATTAAGAACTTAAAGGCAACTATCGGCGAGACTGTGTCTAGCGGAAGCGTTCTCTGTGACATTATTGAGGCATGACCTCAACTGATCTTCTTTATTTAGACCCACTAGCTGCTGCAACTAAGGCAGCTGCAGAGATTGCAGAGCGCACTGGCGTCGCCGCACATGATGTCGCACTCGTTATGGGGTCAGGCTGGGTAACGGCTGCAGATGCCCTTGGAAAACCCGCCTACGAATGTGATGCACACGAGATCACAGGCTTCTTTGCACCTGCCGTTGAAGGACATTCTGGAAAAGTTCGCTCATACGAAATAGTAGAAAATGGAAAGACTATCCGCGCACTGGTATTCCTCGGTCGCACACATCTCTATGAAGGCAAAGGAATGGAGCCCGTTGTTCACGGAGTTCGCACCGCAGTTAAGGCGGGTTGCAAAGTTGTCATTCTGACTAACGCTTGTGGAGGCATCAATACTTCATACAAAGTCGGTCAACCAGTCCTCATCCGTGATCACATCTCACTCACCGCTGCATCCCCACTATCAGGTGCAACCTTTATCGATCTCACAGATTTGTACAGCAAGC
>CAZSEW010000011.1:12242-14159 GCA_964606025.1 uncultured Candidatus Planktophila sp. | reverse complement strand
ATCTCCGGAATCCTCTGCTCACTTGCTGTGAGCATCAAGTACAAGTTGGGATTCGATGATTCACTTGATGTCGTCGGTGTTCACCTTGTTGGCGGAATCTGGGGATCACTCTCTATCGGATTCTTTGGCACAAGTGTTGTGAACAGCATCGGTCTCGATGGTCTTCTCTACGGTGGAGGTTCAGATCTCCTTGTAAAGCAAGCGATTGCCGTCGGTATGGTTGCGGGATACTCATTCGTTGCAACTCTCATCATTGGGTATGCAATCGAAAAAACTATCGGCTTCCGTGTCTCACGCGAAGTCGAAATTGAAGGCATCGACCTCAAGGAACATGCTGAATCTGCTTATGAACTAGCTAGCTCATCACGTGGAGGTGCATCACTATGAAGTTGATTACCGCAATTCTCAAGCCATTTAAGTTAGATGAAGTAAAAGAAGCTCTTCAGGCTGCTGGCATTAATGGAATGACAGTCTCTGAAGCAAGTGGATTTGGTCGCCAACGTGGCCATACTGAGGTTTATCGGGGTGCCGAATACACCGTCGACCTCGTTCCTAAAGTCCGCCTCGAAGTTCTTGTTGATGATAAAGATGCGGCATCAGCCGTGGATGTCATCGTCAAAACAGCATCAACAGGATCAATTGGAGACGGAAAGGTTTGGACAACTCCAGTAGAACAGGTTGTACGAGTTCGAACAGGAGAGCGTGGACCTGACGCTATTTAGTACTCCAAACTAAGATAAGCGTCATGGGAACACGTGAAAGACGCATTAGATCCAACGAGGGGGATCTAATGCTCACAAACTTGTTCCAGTCAGCTCTTCAGGAGATACATGACGTAAGTTCAGAGGAAGTAGCAATCGCCGCGGTCGGAGGTTTCGGCCGCGGCGAGCTATCTCCTGGATCTGATTTAGATATTCTCATACTGCATCGTGGAAATATTTCAGAAGAAAATCTTTCAACCTTCGTAAATAAAATTCTCTATCCACTATGGGATAAGAAGATTAAAGTCGATCACTCAGTACGTACACGTTCAGAGGTTCGTGAAGCGGCGGAAGCTGACCTCAAGGTTATTCTTGGATTACTCGATATACGTCTGGTTTGTGGCAGCGCTGCTCTTGTTGCCGATATTCAAATTGATGCCATTGATGAATGGCGAAAGAATTCAAAACGCCGACTACCTGAACTTGAGAGTTCTCTCCTTGAGCGACATCAACGTGCAGGCGAACTCGCATACTTATTGGAACCAGACCTTAAGGAAGCTCGTGGCGGATTAAGAGATATCACAGCGATTAGAGCGCTAGAAAAATCGGGTGCAATCACAATTCCTATGGAGCGCATTAGTGTTGCCGAGTCTTTGTTATCAAATGTGCGAGAGGCGCTCCACATCGTAAGTGGACGCGATAAAGATAAATTGCTCTTCCAGGAACAGGATAAGGTTGCAGCCCATCTTGGATTTGCAGATGCAGATGTACTTATGAGTGAAGTCGCACAAGCGGCGCGCTCAGTAGATTACCTCTTGGACTCAACCTGGTATCGACTTGCACATAAAGGTAAAGATAGCGCTGGTCGATTCTTACGTAAGGTGCGAAGCACAACTCTCTCTCGCGATATCAGCGTTGCAAATAAAGAAGTGACAATTGATGTTGATGCCGATTTTTCACTAGATCCAACTATCGGACTCCGCGCTTGTGCTGCTGCCGCTCAGCTTGGCTTACCTATCTCAATGGATTCGCTAGAGAGACTTTCCGGCGCACTTAAATCCGGAACGACAAAACTTCCGAATCCATGGCCCCGTGATGCGCGTGAGAATCTGATCTCACTGATTGGCGCAGGGCCAGCCATGGTTCAGATCTTTGAAGCGCTCGACCAAGAGGAAATTATCTTTCACTGGATTCCTGAATGGCGCGCAGTGCGTTC
>CAZSEW010000011.1:0-12142 GCA_964606025.1 uncultured Candidatus Planktophila sp. | reverse complement strand
GCAACACGTCGCGATCTCGATGACCCAGCGACAATTACCGCAGTAGCAGATGTAATCCCAGATCTGCAGACTCTTGAACTCTTGCACGCTTTGAGCATCGCAGATGGTGAAGCCACGGGGCGAGCTGCGTGGACAGATTGGAAAGCTTCACTCGTTGCAGAGCTTGTTAAGCGTGTCGAGCTCGCAATTACTGATAATACGGTTGCGCAGCAGCCTGAACTTACTGAAGATCAACGAGTTAAAGCAGATTCTGGAAAGCTCTCGGTTTCTATTGAGAATCGAGAAAGTGTCTACGCAATTGAAATCGTGATTCCAGATAGCACTGGAATTCTTTCTACCGTTGCGGGAGTGCTAAACCTTCTCAGACTTGATGTTCGATCTGCCCGTACTAAATCTGTTGGCAACTCAGCGGTGATGGAGTGGATTGTGATTCCAGACCCAAACGCACCAACTCTCGATGAAGCGAAATTGCACGAAGAGATTATTAAAGCCCTCAAGAGCCGTTCAACGCTCTCTGAGAGAATTCAAGCCCGAATTGATGCTTATGCGGAGCTGCCGACCATTCCGGTTCCAGATCCCATCGTTGAAACATTCTTAGATGCAGCAACGGATGCAACGATTATTGAAGTAAGAAGTCATGATCGGCCTGCACTGCTATTCGGCATCGGAGATACGATTACGCGCAGCAGCGTTGATATTCGCTCTGCAATTGTTACCACATTGGGGGCCGAAGCAATCGATACTCTCTATGTAACGGAAATTGGGGGAGGGCCGCTGACACCGGAGCGTGCAGACGAGGTTGCGATGCGGTTACGCGCCGCTCTGAAGTAGAGTTCGCGCATTATGTTAGAGAGCCTCTCCGCAAAGTTTTCCAACGCATTTAACTCTCTGCGTTCACGTGGAAAGATCTCCGAGAAGGATGTCGAACAGACAATCGCTGAGATTCGCACCGCACTACTTGAGGCAGATGCTGCCCTCGATGTTGTTAACTCATTTACAACTGCAGTTCAAGAGAAGGCGCTTGATCTCCTTCCAACGCTTCAGGCTGGTACCAACCAGGCACAAGCAATTTTTGATGTTGTAAATTCTGAACTCACAGCAGTCCTTGGTGGCGGTGCGCGGAGAGTTCGTTTCGCCAAGAACCCACCAACTGTCATCATGCTTGCTGGACTTCAAGGTGCGGGAAAGACAACTCTTGCAGCGAAGCTTGCGAAGTTCTATAAAGATTTAGGTGAGACCCCTCTGCTTGTTGCATCAGATTTGCAACGCCCTAACGCAGTCAATCAATTGCAAGTTGTCGGCCAATCGGTTGGCGTGCCGGTCTTTGCACCTGAACCAGGAAACGGAACTGGTAATCCGGTCAAAGTTGCACGTGATGGCGTTGGTTTCGCCAAAAGCAAGTTACATAGCATGGTCATCGTAGATACCGCTGGTCGCCTGGGCGTTGATCAAGAGTTGATGAATGAAGCAATCTCGATAAGAGATGCAGTCAATCCAAATGAAATCCTCTTTGTTGTTGATGCGATGATCGGCCAAGATGCAGTTCGAACTGCACAAGCATTCCAAGATGGCGTTGGCTTCGATGGTGTAGTTCTAACAAAGCTCGATGGCGATGCTCGAGGTGGCGCAGCCCTTTCAATCGCTTCGATGACAGGCAAGCCAATTATGTTCGCCTCTACCGGTGAGAAAATCAGCGATTTCGATATCTTCTATCCAGAGAGAATGGCCTCAAGAATTCTCGGCCTGGGTGATGTTGCAACTCTCGCCGAGCAAGCGAAGAAGGCTTTTGATGGCGATTCGGCGAAGAAGCTAGAAGAGAAATTTCTAGCAGGAGAGGATTTCACTCTCGATGATTTCCTCGAGCAGTTAGAAGCGATGTCAAAGATGGGCTCAATGGGCAAACTACTTGGCATGTTGCCGGGTGCTGGCCAAATGAAGAAACAAATTGAAAATTTTGATGAATCAGAGATCACTCGCACAAAGGCGATTGTGCAATCAATGACGCCGCTCGAACGACGCGATCTCAAAGTGCTTAATGGTTCAAGGCGTGCGCGCATTGCAACAGGTTCAGGCAGAAAAGTCTCTGATGTAAATGCTCTCGTTGATAAATTCACTGCGGCCCAGAAGATGATGAAGCAGGTTCGTAATGGGGGACCGGGGCTACCTGGAATGCCACCTATGCCCGGAATGGGGGCCGCTCCGAAGAAGGTACAGCCGCCTCAGAAGAAGAAGTCGAAATCAGGAAACCCTGCCAAGCGTGCGCTTGAGGAAGGCTAGACGAGGGCTCGATTTCTTAATTTTGAGCGTAACTGGCAAGATTAGCCACCTGTTACAGGGCCCTCTACCCCGGTAACAATCCAATCCACAGTTGGAGTTCGATCGCTACGCACCCCGCTGTAGCAATCGAAATACGACACACTTTTTAGGAGCACTACTTCTTTGGCTACAAAAATTCGCTTAATGCGCATGGGAAAAATCCGCACACCTTATTTCCGCATCGTTGTTACAGATTCTCGTAAAGCACGTAACGGTCTCTCCATTGAAGAGATTGGTCGCTACGTTCCAGGACAAGAGCCATCATTGATCGAAGTTAATTCAGAGCGCGCTCTGTACTGGCTCGGCGTTGGTGCTCAACCATCAGAGGCAGTAGAGGCGCTTCTGAAGGTGACTGGCGATTGGCAGAAGCACAAGGGTCTTCCAGGAACTGAAGGAACACTTCGCGTTGCAGCTCCAAAGCCTCCAAAGAGCGTTGCCTATGAGGCAGCTGTTAAGGCTGCTGCTGCAGAACCTGCAGAAGGTGCAACAACTTTGAAGAAGAAGGCGCAAGAGAAGCTTGCTGCTAAGGCCGCACCTGCACCAGTTGCAGAGGTGTCCGAGCCAGCAACAGAGGCTGTTACGGAAGAAGCACCAGTTGCTGTGTCCGAGCCAGCAGCAGAGGCTGCTGTGTCCGAGGTTCCAGCTGAAGCTGCGACAACAGAAGAAGTTGTTGTAACCGAAGAAACTCCTGCTGAATAATGATTGATGAAGCTCTAGAACACCTCGTCAAGGGGATCGTTGATAATCCTGAAGATGTCAATGTGAAGGAGAAGACTCATCGTCGAGGAACTACCCTCGAAGTTCGAGTTAATCCTGAAGATATCGGCAAGGTAATCGGACGTAATGGTCGTACTGCAAAGGCGCTTCGCACAGTTGTAAGCGCACTTGCTGGACGTTCTGTTCGTGTCGATCTCATCGATACCGACGAGGTTCGCTAAATAGTTCTTCTCCCATGAAATTAAACGTGGGCCGCATCGGTAAAGCTCACGGAATTCTCGGTGAAGCTACAATCGAAGTCCGAACAGATGAAGCAGAAAATCGCTTCGCTATCGGCGCAGTATTAGAGACAGAAAGCCACGGTTTCATCACCGTGGCTTCTGCACGTGTACACAATGGAATCTTGCTCTTGGGATTTGAGGGAATCGAAGACCGGAACGCAATTGAAGAGCTGCGTAACGAACTGCTCTATGCAGATGTCGATATTGAGGCACCTGGCATCGATGAAGATGATTACCACGTGCTACAACTAGTGGGATGTAAAGCATTTCTCCTTGACGGGGATGAACTCGGTGAAGTCACTGATGTTCTCAATCTTCCCGGTCAAGATGTCTTGGTAGTAAAGACACACGATGGGGAAGTTTTAATTCCATTCGTGCGCCAGCTTGTCCCGATTGTCGATGTGAAGGCAAAGCGCATGACAGTCATACCGCCAGAAATCGATGCTGTGGCAAAGGGTGACAAGTAATGAAGATTGATGTCATCTCAATATTTCCTGAGTATTTAGCGCCACTACAGCTTTCCCTATTGGGTAAAGCACAGAGTTCAGGGATTGTAGATATTGCAGTCCACGACTTGCGCGCTCAAACATCAGATAATCACAACACCGTAGATGACACACCTTACGGCGGCGGTGCCGGCATGGTCATGCTCCCTGAAGTCTGGGGAAAGGCGCTCGACCCGTTGATGGTTGAAGAGACAGATTTAATTGTTCTCACCCCTGCTGGAAAGCGTTTCAACCAGAAGATGGCTCAAGAGTTTGCCGATCGCTCACATTTGATATTTGCATGTGGGCGCTATGAAGGCATTGATGATCGCGTCCGACAGTATTACTCGCAAGCGCAGTTCTCTGATAGGAATATTCGAGTCCACGAGGTATCGATCGGGGATTATGTTCTTGGCGGGGGAGAAGTTGCATCAATGGTGATGATTGAAGCAATCACTCGTCTCATTCCAGGAGTTCTAGGCAATCCACTTTCATTGGCTGAGGAGTCTCATAACGATGAGGGATATCTCGAATATCCAAACTTCACCAAGCCCCAGGAGTGGAGAGGTATCTCAGTTCCCGAGATTCTCCTCAGCGGCAATCATGCAGAAATTGCAAAGTGGCGAAGCCAACAGGCGGAGAAACGCGCAAAAGATAATCTCTAACTCGTCAGTAACACTTATGGCGCCTTACTGTTAGGACATGAGTGATGAGGCAGCAAAGATCCAATCGCGATTAATTCGTGATCTTGAACCAGTAGTTGCTGTCGAACTCGAACGCCACCTCTCAGTTCAGAAGAACTGGTATCCACATGAATATGTCCCATGGTCTGAAGGTCGCGACTATGCGGGCCCACTCAACGGTGATGCATGGGAAGCAAAAGATTCACGCCTGACACCTGTTGCTCAAGATTCACTCGTTCTCAATCTCCTCACCGAAGATAATTTGCCGAGCTATCACACGGAGATTGCTATCTCTATGGGTCGTGATGGTGCGTGGGGAAATTGGATTGAACGATGGACTGCAGAAGAAGCGCGTCACTCAATTGTTATCCGTGATTACCTCATGGCTACTCGCGGAGTCGATCCGTACGAACTAGAAGATTTGCGTATGGCTCATATGTCACTTGGATATCAGACTCCGTATGAGAATGACATGCTCCACACCATTGCCTACGTTTCATTCCAAGAACTTGCAACGCGTATATCGCACCGCAACACTGGAAAACTTTCCGATGATCCCATCGCAGAGGGCATGATGCAGCGAGTGGCACTCGATGAGAATCTACATATGCTCTTCTATCGCAACACACTTTCTGCAGCGCTCGATATGGAACCAAATGCAGCGATGCGCGCAATCGCAGATGTTGTAACTAACTTTGATATGCCTGGTGCGAATATGCCTGGCTTTGGTCGCAAGGCGGTACAAATTGCGCTTGCCGGAATTTATGACCTACAACAGCACCTCGATGATGTTGTAGCTCCCGTACTGCGTGCATGGAATGTCTTTGAACGTACAGACCTATCGGGTGATGGCCTCAAGGCACGAGATGAACTCAAGGCATTTATGGATCAGACCTATAAGGCTGCGGCAATCTTTAACGATAAGCGCGAAGTTCACTTCGAGCGTCAGATTGCTCGTGGCATTGCACCAATTCGCATCACCAACTAACTCTCAAATAAGATAGGCGCTATGCCGCGCACTTATCTCGTTGAGACCTACGGGTGTCAGATGAATGTGCATGACTCAGAACGTATTGCAGGACTTCTCGATGAAGCCGGACATATTCCGGTAACCCCCGGAGAGCAAGCCGATATCGTTGTATTTAACACTTGTGCTGTCCGCGAAAATGCAGATAACAAACTCTATGGAAATTTAAGTTTTCTTGCACCAATTAAGAAGAAGAATCCTGGGATGCAGATTGCAGTTGGTGGATGTCTCGCCCAGAAGGATCAATCAATCATTTTGAAGAAAGCCCCATATGTCGATGTTGTCTTTGGGACTCATAATGTGGGCTCTCTTCCAGTTCTTCTTGAGCGAGCACGTGTCGAAGAAGAGTCTCAGATTGAGATTCTGGAAGCGCTAGAGCATTTCCCATCAACGCTTCCCGCGCGTAGATTTTCTGCATTTACCTCGTGGGTTTCGATTTCAGTGGGCTGTAACAACACCTGCACCTTCTGCATTGTGCCGACTTTGCGCGGAGTTGAGAAAGATAGGCCAGCATCTGATGTTTTAACTGAGATGCGCACATTGGTAGAGCAAGGAGTTATTGAAATAACCCTCTTGGGGCAGAACGTAAATGCCTACGGCGTTGAGTTTGGAGACCGTGGGGCTTTTGCAAAGTTGCTTCGAGAAGCAGGAAAGATTGAAGGGTTAGAGCGAGTCCGCTTTATGTCGCCCCATCCGCGTGACTTTACAGATGATGTCATCGAAGCGATGGCGCAGACTCCCAATGTGATGCCGCACCTTCATATGCCACTGCAATCTGGATCAGATTCCATCTTGCAGAGTATGCGACGTTCCTATCGCACCGATAAGTACCTTGGAATTCTGCAGCGAGTACGAGAAGCGATGCCAGAGGCGATGATCACAACTGACATCATCGTTGGATTCCCAGGGGAGACCGAAGAAGATTTCCAGGCAACGATGGATATTGCATCGCAGGCACGTTTTGCTGCTGCATACACATATAAGTATTCAATTCGCCCGGGTACACCTGCCGGTGCCATGGAGAATCAAATTCCTGAAGAAATTGTGGGTGAACGCTATACCCGCCTTCATGAACATCAGCAGAAAATTTCACTTTCAGTTAATCAAGAATCAATTGGTTCTACCCATCGCGTGATGGTCTCTGAAACTGAAGGCAGACGTGATGAAGCTCAATCACGGATGACTGGCCGTTCAGAAGATTTCAGACTCGTACATTTCGATGCCGCGACTTCGGCGCGACCTGGTGATTTCGTGGATGTAAAGATCCAAGAAGCATCTGCGCATTACCTCATTGGCGAAGCAATTAACGTGCTTAAGACTCGCGGAGGAGATGCGCATCAGTTGCGCACCGCTCCTGCGCAAGAGAAGAGCTCTGCAACATCGCTCGGTATCCCAACTGTGCGGACTGTATGAAGGTAGTAGTTATCTGTGGAGCTACCGCCACCGGCAAGAGCGATATTGGTATTGAAGTTGCCCAATCAATCGGCGCAGAGATTATCAACGCCGACTCGATGCAGCTCTATAAGGGGATGGATATCGGAACAGCGAAGTTATCCGTTGATGAACAGAGCGGAATTCCACATCACTTACTGGATATCTTGAGCGTTCGCGAGGATTCCACCGTTGCTTGGTACCAAGAGCTCGCTCGAAGAACCATCTCGGAGATTCATGCTCGTAACAAGCACGCAGTGATTGTCGGCGGCACTGGTTTGTATATCAAGGCGATTCTCGATGATCTCAATTTCCCAGATACAGATCCTGCGATTCGCGCCCGTCTTGAATCTGAAGCTCTGGAATTCGGAACCGATTCACTCTTTGCGCGCCTGCAGGTAGAAGACCCTGCAGCAGCTCTTGCTATTGATCGCGCTAACACTCGACGTGTTATTCGAGCGCTAGAAGTTATTGAAATTACGGGTAAGCCATTTACAGCAAATCTTCCTCGAGAAGATAGCTCTCGATATCCAGATGCGATGCAATTTGGTCTTGTCATGGAGCGAGAGCACTTGCGAGAGCGCATTGATCTTCGCGTAGATCGCATGTGGGAGAAAGGCTTTGTTGCAGAAGTTGATCAGCTGATTAAGGATGGAATTCTTGAGGGAGCCACAGCGCAGAGGGCAATTGGTTATTCGTCGCTAATTGCGATGCGCGCAGGATTAATGACCGAAGAAGAGGCGAGAGAAGAGACAAAACGAGCCACGCGGCAATATGCTCGTCGCCAGGAGACCTGGTTCTCACGTGATGCTCGAATTAACTGGGTTGCTCCTCATCAACCAAGGCTCGAAACTATTCTGCAGAAGATAAACTCCTAACGTTATGACGCAACAGTTAACTGCCACATATGGCCACGGTACCGAGAATGACTTCGTCATCCTCTTTGATCCTGATGAAAAAATTGAGATAAAGGCAGATCAGGTGGCAGCAATCTGTAATCGAGCAACCGGAATCGGCGCAGATGGATTTATACGCATAGTAAAGCGCAGCGCGAAGTGGTTTATGGATTATCGCAACGCCGATGGAAGCATCGCGGAAATGTGTGGCAACGGAATTCGCGTCATGGCGCGCTACCTGGTTGAGAAAGGTCATCAACCGGAAGGAATCTTTGCTATCGATACTCGCGACGGAATGAAACACTTACGAGTTCCAATGACAGGCGATATCTCAGTGAACATGGGGAAAGTTACAGACGAGATGGAAGAAGTATCGGTCTTGCAGAACACACATACCTGGGACGCTCTCAATATAAGTGTTGGAAATCCGCATGCAGTGACATTTGTAGAGGATTTAGATTTAGTTGGATCACTGGAAATCGCGCCAGTTGTGACGCCTGCATCCTCATATCCTGAGGGTGTGAACGTTGAGTTTGTTGAAATTCTTCCAAATCAGGAAGCACGTATGCGAGTCCACGAGCGCGGAAGCGGCGAGACTCGTTCATGTGGAACTGGAACATGCGCTGTGGCACTGGCTGCAACAATTCATACCGGTGGAAAACTTCCTGCCCGATGGACAATTTATCCACCTGGAGGTCGCCTCATTGTGGATCTTGATGGACACTCAAATGCAACCCTTATCGGTCCAGCCGAACTTGTACGAGATGTCGAGATTGGTCAGTACCTCACAGCATGACCAACCAAGAGGACGGTTACGACAAACTCTTTGAAGATCTTCTGCGTGAGAGTGCACGAGCTGCCTCTGACTTTGATTCAGATGAGGCAGATTATGCAGAAAGTAATCAACAAGAGCTCTCAGATAGACATGCTCTACGGCGCATCAAAAGTTTCTCGACCGAACTTCAAGATATCTCCGATGCCGAATACCGCCAATTACAGCTAGAACGTGTTGTACTTGTAGGAGTCTGGACTGAAGGAAGCGCCGAGATGGCGGAGAACTCCTTAGCGGAACTCAAAGCTCTAGCCGAAACTGCTGGTTCTGAAGTATTAGAGGGTTTAATTCAAAGACGAGATAAGCCTGATCCTTCTACCTATATCGGTTCTGGAAAACTTGTTGAACTGCGACAAATCGTTGTTGCAACTGGCGCAGATACCGTTGTCTGTGACGGTGAACTTTCACCTTCACAACTTCGCACATTGGAAGAGAAGCTAAAGGTCAAAGTTGTAGATCGTGTTGCTTTGATTCTCGATATCTTCGCTCAACATGCAAAGAGTAAAGAGGGCAAGGCTCAAGTTGAATTAGCCCAGATTGCATATCTACTTCCACGACTTCGCGGCTGGGGAGATTCGCTTTCCCGCCAGGTGGGTGGACGTGCTGCAGGTGGCGCTGGTATCGGCGGACGTGGACCAGGAGAGACAAAGATTGAAACTGATCGCCGAAGAATTCGCGACAAGATGGCGAAACTTCGTAAAGAGATAGCAGAGATGAAGACCTCTCGCGATACCAAGAGGCAAGAGCGCAAGAGATTTAACATTCCTTCAGTTGCCATCGCGGGATATACAAATGCTGGAAAGTCATCCCTGCTCAATGCACTGACTGGTGCAGGGGTGCTGGTTGAGAATGCACTCTTTGCAACGTTGGACCCAACCGTTCGTAAATGCGAGACCGCTGAGGGGCGTATTTATACCCTCTCAGATACCGTCGGATTTGTTCGTCACCTCCCACACCAACTAGTCGATGCATTTAAGTCAACACTCGAAGAAGTCTCCGGAGCTGATCTCATTGTGCATGTTGTAGATGGTTCGCACTCTGATCCATTTGAACAGATTCGGGCAGTTCGCGAAGTCATCAATGAGATTGGGGGTGGCGATATCCCTGAAATTATCGCAATCAATAAGGTAGATATCGCTAGCCCTGATGTAGTCATGGAGATTCTGCGTAAAGAGCCCAACAGCTATGCATTCTCTGTTCGATCAGGATTTGGAATTGATGGCTTAATTCATGCAATTGAGAAATCTCTACCTCACCCGAGTGTCGAGATAACTGCAGTAATTCCTTACAGTCGCGGAGATTTAGTCTCTGCAATTCATGAACGTGGAGAAATTCTTAGCGAGGAACATCTCGCCGAAGGCACTGCAATTCATGCCTATGTAGATGGTGGATTGGCCCGTTCCATTGAGGCTGCCGCCCAAATCTCCCCTTCTTAGGGGGAATAAATGCGACACGCCGGCTGTTGTATCGTCTAGAAGAAGCTTTATGCGCAACTATTCGCGCATGCACGGGGCATTAACGCCTAAGTACAAGTTTATGGAAGTGAGGTGAGATCAGTGGCAACAGATTACGACACACCCAGAAAGACCGACGAGGAGCTTCACGAGGAATCGTTAGAAGAACTCAAGGCCAAGCGCGTAGATGCGCAATCAGGACAGATTGATGTTGATGAAGCAGAAGCTGCGGAGAACCTTGAACTTCCAGGTGCTGACCTCTCAGGAGAGAAGTTAGCTGTTCGAGTTGTACCAGTTCAGGTAGATGAATTTACTTGTTCTAAGTGCTTCCTTATTCACCACATTACTCAGCTTGCAAAGGGTGAGGGCGCAAAAGCTATCTGCAAAGAATGCGCTTAAGCTCTTCCATATTTCTGCAACTAACAAGCCAATACGGTGTCGAATCACGCTTATCGTTTAGTGTGATTTTGACGCCGGTTGTAATCCAGAACTTAATCGCAAGAAATGCCGCAGGATCTGCATCTCGCGTACGAAGCAATCTCATCTGATCACGATTTAACGTCTCAATATCTCCCAGGTATTTCAATTCAATATGAGCGCCACCTGCAAGCAATTCATTCTCACTGACAATCACTTCAGATTTCGATCTGACTGCAATGATAAAGAGTGCAATCGTGAGAGCAATCAGAGAAACCAGGGCACTAAAGTTTCCAAGAGCTGCCCAGACCGCGATCACTAATGAGAGAAACATGAAGTAGATGAAGGCAAGAAGCCAGAGCGGCGGGCGTATTACTTCTCTAAATTGCATAAGCCCAAGGCTATCTCCTTATTTATCTGGAATTATCAAGTAATCTAGCCTCATGAGTCGAGTTGCAAGTACTACTCCACCAGAAGGCTCGATAATCCCTGAGCGCCACCCGCTCTCTCCTGAGACCGGGACTCAAATTCCTTCTCACTTCGCTCATTGCTTTGGATGCGGAGAACTTCACCCAACTGGTTTACATCTTGTCGCACATGTTGGGCTTGGTGCCGATATCACAGCTGAATTTACTGTCACTGAAAACCATCAAGGAGCACCAGGTCTTGCACACGGGGGCTTGCTCTCACTTGCATTTGATGAAGCTCTTGGAAAGTTGATGTGGCTCTTGCGTGCCCCGGCTGTTACTGCGCGACTTGAAACTGACTTTTTAAAGCCTGTACCAATCGGAACAGTTCTCCATATAACTGCGCAGATCACAGGTCAGGTAAATCGCAAGGTTTATTCGGAGGCAGTCGGTCGACTCAATGGACCTGATGGCGAGATTGCCGTACGCGCTGCTGCGTTATTTGTCATAGTTCCGATGAAGCACTTCCTTGAAAATGCTCCTGCCGATTACATGGAAGCGCTTAAGAAGAATCCACATCTTTTGACATTCGTTGATCCAGAATTCAATATAAATCCATGAGAAATATTCTATGAACGACTTCCAAGTTCTTATTAAGAGGCTTGATCCTGAGCTCCCACTTCCACGTTATTCAAAAGGTGGAGATGCTGGCGCAGATATCGTCTCTCGCATAGATATCACTCTTGCTCCAGGGGAGCGCGCACTTGTTCCAACCGGTATTTCAATCGCACTTCCTGATGGCTATGTTGCTCTCGTTCACCCGCGTTCGGGCCTTGCAATCAAACATGGAGTCACAATGGTCAATGCACCCGGAACTGTTGATGCAGGATTCCGTGGTGAATTGCAGTGCATCATGATTAATCACGATCCAAAAGAGAGCGTTACCTTTAAACGTGGCGACCGAATTGCTCAATTAGTATTTCAAAAAGTAGAGCGAGCAGAGTTTGTAGAAGTTGATGAACTTCCTGGTTCTGGTCGTGGCACCGGTGGCTTCGGTTCGACGGGGCGAGCATGACTCACCAGAGCGATAAAGATAAAATTATGGGAGCCTTCGGCGGCAAGAAGGGCCTGATAGATTCGGGAATTCCATCAATCATCTTTCTCCTAACATTTAATATCCGTAAAGATTTGCAAGA
>CAZSEW010000010.1:0-15289 GCA_964606025.1 uncultured Candidatus Planktophila sp. | reverse complement strand
CTGCAAGTAAAACGGCTGCAGCGGTGATGATGCGTGCAGAACGCTGTAGACCAGTTGCCACCGCTTCGACATTTGATTTACCGGCGATGTGTTCTTCGCGGATGCGTGAGAGCAAGAAGAGTTCGTAGTCCATTGATAAACCAAAGACAACAACTGCAATCAAAATTACGATAGAAGTATCAAGCGTGCCGGTTAAGGTGAAGTCACCAACTAACCATTGCAGATTTCCATCGATAAATACCCATGTGAGTACGCCCATCGTCGCTGCCAGTGAAAGTACATTGAGCAGCACTGCTTTGATCGGCAAGATGATTGATCCGGTAAAGATAAAGATCAAAACAAGAACGCTCAGTGCAATCCATCCCAGTGCCCATGGCAGAGTTGATGAAATTCCATCTTGTGAATCTGTGTAGTCAGCTGCAACGCCACCAATCAGAGTGCCTGAAGGTGCTTTGATGTCCCTAATGTCATGAATCAACTTTTGTGCTTCTGGAGTTCTCGGCAACATGGATTGATATGCAATAACACGCACATCTTCACCAATTACTTGTGGTGGAAGCACGCTCATGACTCCAGAGACCTTTGCTATTTCCTGAGAGTATGTAGCGATCTCATCGAGCTTAGTACTTCCGTTAAAGGTAATGATTTCAATTGGTGTCCCTGTCTGACCAGGAAATCTCTCTGATTGAAGAGCTGTTGCAATCGCTGCAGGATTTGATGCAGGCAACATACGTGAATCGCCTTGCGCAAATTTAATGTTCTGTATCGGTGATGCCATGATTCCCAGAACAATGAGCGAGAGAATGACAATCGCAGTTGGGCGCTTCATTACAAAGCGAGCAGTATCCGCCCAGCGACCTTCTTCTTTTGGTGTGATCGCAGATTTACGAATGACACCCTTATCAATGCGGTGGCCCATCAGAGCAAGGATTGGTGGCAATCCGATGATTGCTCCGACCACAGCAAGTGCAACAACAGATACACCGGCATAACCAAATGATTTTAGGAATGGAAGCGGGAAGAATGTCAGTGAAACCATTGTGACAAGGACGGTAAGACCTGAGTAGAAGACAGTCTTTCCTGCAGTTGCCATCGTTGTTACAACGGCATCTTCAACTTTCTTACCGTGGTGGATCTCTTCACGGAAGCGATTAACCATCAACAAGGCGTAATCGATTCCGAGCCCAAGACCCATACCAGTTGTCAGATTTAGTGCGTAGACGCTGACATCGGTAAAGAGTGAAATCAAATAGAGAATGAAGAAGGCGCCGAGAATCGCGGCAACTCCAACAATAAGTGGCATCGCAGATGCGGCAAGTGCACCGAAGACAAAGGCGAGGAGAATGAATGTCAGCGGAATTGATACTGCCTCAGAGATTTTGAGATCTTTGGAAATCTTTTCTGTGATTGCGTTACCAACAACTCCAACACCGCCGGCGTAGAGAGTTAAGCCATCCATCTTCCCGTCATAGTTCTTCTGAAAGATTGCACCGAGCTCTTGGCTCTTAGGTGAGAAGGCTTCGCCTTTTCCATAAATAAGAATATAGGCAGCTTTTCCATCGCTGGATTTCAGAGTTGCTTCACCACCAGAACTCCAGAAGGAGAGAGTCTTAGTGACTCCTTCTTCCTGTGCCATCTTCTTCTCTAGTGCTAAACCTTTTTGCGTTACAACAGGATCAGTGACATCGGTCGATCCTGCATCGATGACAACAACAACGGAAGGCTCTTCAACTTTAAGCTCGTCACGCAAGTATTCGTAGACCTTGTACGAGTCGCTATTGGGATTGGAGTACCCGCCAGAATCGAGGCGAGTGAAGATGAGCGAGCCAATCGCACCCGCAACAAGAATTCCGATGACAAAGAGTGCAACTGCGCTCTTACTGCGACGAACTAATAAGTGACCTAGGCGCTCAAACATAGGTGTAAGTATGTAGGATTAGATTCACGACTTCTATTTCGGATTGGGTGTAGCCACGCATGAGCGATGTGTTTCCGGCAACAACTGATGATGAACGCGATCCGCGAGAAGATGAAAGAGCTGATGCGCAACGAGAAGAAGAAATCAAAGGGGATAAGCCCCCACATCACGGTTAAATAAAGTTCTTAACTGGCTATTCAGCCTAACTCGCTATTCAGATGGTGTGGCTGGCTTTACTGCTGAATCGGTCTTGTAGAAACCAGATCCTTTAAAGACAACGCCGACCGTCGAATAAACCTTGCGAACCTCGCCCTTACATTGCGGGCACTCGGTAAGCGGCTCTTCTGAGAAACTCTGGAAAGCCTCAAAGGCATGGTCGCAGGCGTTGCATAGATATTGATATGTAGGCAATGAAGTGTGACCTTTCTCAAGAGCGGTATCTATGCCTAAGTCTAAAGAAGTGAGACGATAGGCGCGAATCCACCGGGTTCATGAGCGCAAGGGAGATAGACGATATGAAGCGAATCGCAGGAATTGCACTAGCTGCTGGACTGCTTCTACTCGTACCGCAATCTGTATTTGCCAACACTCTCGTATCGACAACTCCAGTTTCAGGTGCAGCGCTACAAAGCGCACCCAGTGCTGTGACAATAACGACCGAACTTCCACTTCTTGATGTCGGAAATGAAATTACAGTTACAGATCCAACCGGCGCTCGCGTCGATGACGGAGCCCTCAGCATTGATCTCGATAGCGCATATATCGGGCTTAAGCCGCTAGTGAAGACAGGTATATACACCGTCAACTACTCTCTCTTGGCAGAAAATGATGTGCCACTGGTTGGTAAATTCACATTTAACTTTATTGAACCTTCTGTGATGGAGACGGTTGCTCCTGAACCTGTTAAGCCAACACCAACTCCATCTGGAAACGATCTAGGAACAACAATCTTCGTACTTGGCCTACTTCTTGCAGCGCTGGTCGTAACAATCGCGCTCGCACGGTATGCCCGAAAGATTTATAGCGAATGATGAACTTACTGTCAGAGGATCTGACTGCAACAAATTCGCTTGTAAGTACTTTAGCTACAGTAAACAAGTCTCTTCTCATTGCCTCGGCATTTGCATTTGTCGGAATTTTGCTCGCTTTCGCTTTCTTGCTTCTCGAACGTGAAGGTGTTCTGCAAGAACCTGCACAGAGATTACGTAAATACGGAAGTGCAAGTGTTTCCATTTGGGCGCTGACCAGCTTCTTCCAAATCGTCCTCACCTTGGCAAATATCTTGGGAGGGTCAATCGGCTCTGCCTTTGATTCGGCAACCTTCCGTTCATTCGTTACGCAGATAGATCTCGGAAGATTTCTCTTCGCACAAACGGTTCTCGCTGTGGGGATTTCACTCTGGTTCCGTTTTATACGGACAACTCTTCAATCGGTAGTTACTCTCGCAATTTCATTACTGGCGCTCGCCTTGCCAGTCTTCCAGAGCCATTCCGCATCAGCTGGTTCGCATGCGCTTGCCATTGGATCACTCGTTGTTCACGTGATCGCACTTGCACTCTGGGTCGGTGGAGTCTTTGCGATTGCTCTGCTTTCGGATGCAGATCGAGTAGTCGCTCTTCCACGATTTAGTCAGCTTGCATTATGGGCTGCGATAGCTGTTGTAATCAGTGGCGTTGCCAATTCTTGGGCTCGTTTGGATTTCTCAGAAGCATGGGCAACTTCATATGCCCGCATCATCATTATTAAGGCTCTGCTGACATCTGTACTTATTGCTATTGGATTTATCAATCGCCGCGAACTCGCAAAGAGCGATAAAACTGGATGGCAATTCCTACGTAAATTGATTGCTGTCGAAGCGATGCTGATGACTCTTATTCTCGTTCTCGGAAGTTGGTTGTCGGGTGCGCAACCACCAAGTAATGGAGAGCTCTCCACCAGTCCTGCAATATCAGTTGTTGGATTTGAATCACCGCCTGCGCCATCATTTATTCGAATTCTGACGCTCTACGAACCAGATGCGTTGATGATTGCGCTACTTGTAACTCTC
Source organism: uncultured Candidatus Planktophila sp. (assembly GCA_964606025.1). GTDB lineage: Bacteria > Actinomycetota > Actinomycetes > Nanopelagicales > Nanopelagicaceae > Planktophila. The sequence goes on along the minus strand of CAZSEW010000010.1, from coordinate 11,324 downwards.
GTTGCTCTTTACATCAAGGGTGTCGCTGTTTTGAAGAAGCGCGGTGACTCATGGCCTGTGGGCAGAACGATTTCATTTGCACTTGGAATTGCTGCAATTGATTTAGCGACAAGTGGTGGTTTAGGAGTCTATGCACTCTTCTCATTCCAGTATCACATGATTGCGCATATGGTTTTAGGAATGCTTGCACCAATTGGTTTAGTACTTGGCGCTCCAATTACATTGGCGCTTCGTACCTTGCCACTGGGAAGAACTCCCGATGAACGGGGTGTTCGCGGAACACTTCTTGCGGCACTTCACTCTCGATATTCAGGTGTTATTACAAATCCTGTTGTGGCACTCGCGCTCTTTGATGGTTCACTTTTTGTTCTCTACTTCACTGATCTCTTTGGCAATCTGATGGGCAACCATGCAGGCCACCTCTTTATGAATATTCACTTTATGCTCACAGGGTTCCTCTTCTTCCATGTCATTATCGGCATTGATCCAAACCCGCGCCGCATTCCGCATATTGTCCGAATGGTGATGCTCTTCGCCGCAATGAGTATCCATGCATTCTTCGCAATAACACTTCTTGCGACATCGACTTTGGTAGATGGGGGTTACTACGCATCGATTCAGACTCCATGGGTCACCGACCTTCTCGATGATCAGCATGCAGCAGGTTCAATTGCCTGGGGAATGGGAGAGCTACCAATCATTGCCGCCCTCACTGCAACCTTTATCCAATGGATGCGTGATGATTCACGCGAGGCCAAGCGCATAGACCGTAATGAAGCGCGCATGGCAGCGATGGGTGAACCAGATGAATTAGCCCAATACAATTATTATCTGAGTCAGTTGCAGCGTCGCGATGAGAAGGCAGGAGATAAGTGAGTCTCGAAAATATCTTTACTCTTCCTTCTGAGTACAACGATCTCCGCGAAAGTTTGCGCGCTCTTTCTGAAAATGAAATCGCTCCACATGCACACGCAGTAGATGAAGATCATCGCTATCCGCAAGAGGCACATAATGCTCTCGTAAAGGCGGGGCTCTTTGCAGCTCACGTTCCAACTGAATTCGGTGGCGATGGTGCAGATGCACTTGCTACCTGCATCATTATTGAAGAAGTCGCTCGGGTATGTGGATCAGCATCTCTCATCCCAGCTGTAAATAAGTTGGGCTCTCTTCCACTTATTCTCGGCGGAAATAAAGAGCAGAAAGAACGTTGGCTAAGACCCCTTGCTCAAGGAAAAGGTTTCTCCTATTGCCTCTCAGAATCTGAAGCAGGTTCTGATGCATCAGCGCTCAAAACAAAGGCAGAGCGAAAAGGCGATGGCTGGGTCATCAATGGAAGTAAGAAGTGGATTTCCAATGCAGGGGAATCTGAGTTCTACACAGTCATCGCACAAACTGATCCTTCACTCGGATCAAAGGGAATTACAGCATTCGTTCTAGAGAAGTCTGATTCTGGAGTCACTTTCGGTGCGCCCGAGAAGAAGATGGGATTCCGCGGATCACCAACCCGCGAGGTTTATTTCGACAATGTAGAGATTTCAGATGATCGTCGTATCAGCGATGTGGGTAAGGGTTTTGCACTCGCGATGGATACTCTCGATCACACACGCATAACTATTGCGGCTCAAGCCCTTGGTTTAGCGCAAGGTGCATTTGATGTAGCGAAGAAGTATTCGCATGAGCGTAAACAATTTGGCAAAGAGATCTTTGATTTCCAAGCTATTCAATTTATGTTGGCAGATATGGCAATTGCCATCGAAGCTGCTCGCCAACTTACTTACGCAGCCGCAGCTAAGAGTGAACGTGGAGATAAAGACCTACGTTTCTTCTCTGCTGCAAGTAAGACTTATGCAACCGATGTGGCAATGCAAGTGACAACAGATGCTGTGCAGATTCTGGGCGGATATGGATATGTTTCAGACTATCCAGTCGAGCGAATGATGCGTGATGCGAAGCTAACTCAGATCTATGAAGGCACAAATCAGATTCAGCGCATCGTTATTGCGCGTAATCTTCCTTAACCTAACTCTTAAATCTAATCACCAGATCTGGGGTAGCTGCTGCGTTGAGCGGAATATCCCATTCTTCTCGCGGAAGATCTTCACTTGAAATCTCATCTGCATGAATTAATCCGATACTCCATGCACGAAGGTGTGGAAGTGCGCGATCGTAATAACCGCCACCCTGTCCCAGTCGATACCCACTTCTGTCGATGCGTAGAGCTGGTACGACGATGAGATCGATAGCCTGCAAATCGTGGAATTTCTCTCCGGTAGGTTCACTTATTTTCTTGTGAATATTCAGTGAGTTTTCCTGGCCATCCCACTGCACCCATTCAAGTACCGCGCCGCTAATTCGCGGAAGTAATAAAACCTTTCCAGATTTAATGATTGCGCTATTGAGTTGAGATGTTTGCGGTTCATCTCCGTATGAAAAGTAACTTGCAATTACTTCCGCAGCTTCAAACTCTTGGGATGTAGCAAGATATTCAAAGGAGTGGTCTAAGTAACACTCTTTGCGTTCGCGGCGATAGCGATTGCGTAGCGCAACTTTTTCGTCGCCGATACCCATGTAAATCCCCTAGAAGTTAGTGCGGTGCAAGTAAGGTTAGCGATTATGTCAGAGCGTGCGCGAGTCGATGAAGTATTAACTTCACTTCTAGAACTTTGTAGCCCCCTCGAACCCTTCGATATGCCGCTGCTTGATGCTCATGATGCAACGCTCGCCGAGGATATCTACGCTGGTGAAAGACTCGTGATGAAAGCGGGAAGCCGAATCCGTTCAACGCAGATCGGTTTAGCTGCATCCATCGGGCGTGATCATCTGCCAACGAGACCTCATCCACGCGTTGTAGTGATTTCAGCTGGTCCAGATTTAGTCGAACCAGGTACACCACTTAAAGATGATGAAGAGTATGAGACCAACTCTTGGTTGCTCACCACTGCAGTTCGAGAAGTAGGCGCAGTTGCTTACCGCGTTCACTCAATTCCAGATGATGAGTCAGCCCTGCAGAGCGTGATTGAAGATCAATTAGTTCGTGCAGATTTGATCATTATCAGCGGCGAACGTCATGACGATTCTTTTGATTTAATTACAAGAACTCTTGAAAAAATTGGCGATATTCGAACAGTCGAACTTTCAATCGAATCCAGCGGGCGACATAACTTTGGAACAATTGGTCCCGACAAGACCCCAGTTGTAACGCTGCCTGGTGATCCAATCGCTGCCTATATCTCTTTTGAACTTCTTGTACGTCCGATGATTCGTACAATGCTTGGAACAGCAACAATTCATCGCCCATCACTGAAGGCAAAACTTGAGAAGGCTATTTCTTCAACTACTGGCGTGCGCTCCTATGTGCGTGCAATCTTGAGCGAAGATGGAAAGTCAGTATCCCCTCTAAGTTCACAAGATGAACAAGCAACGCTCTCAGATGCGAACTGCTTAATCGCAGTAGCCGAGAGCGAAACTTCTCTTTCGGCAGGCGACCTCGTGACTGTGGTGGTGCTCGAGCGCCGCTACCTCTAAAGCCGATCCGATGTCTTCAATAGAACTGCTAGGAAACGAGATCGTTCTACGTCCTATGCGCTACCGCGATCGTGCAAAGTGGAATCAGGTAAGAGCAGAAAATCGAGAGTGGCTTACCCCGTGGGAAGCAACACTTCCAAGAATTCCTGGCGATAGTCCCGCAAACCAGATGCCGCACTCCCTTCCATCTTTCTACGAGATGGTCAGAACCCTCAGAGCGGAAGCTAGCGCTGGGCGCTCATATTCCTTTCTCATCTGGCGCGATCAGAACCTCGTTGGCCAGATAACGATGGGCGGCGTTATGTATGGAGCGCTTCGAGGCGCACACATTGGCTATTGGATAGATAAGAATTTTTCTAATCGCGGGTATACAACCGAGGCAGTGAAATTGCTATCGGCATTTGGTTTCCATGAATTGGGTTTACATCGCATAGAAATCAATATCCGCCCCGAAAATGAGGCTTCATGCCGGGTAGCCGAGAAGGCCGGATTCGAATTCGAAGGTTTTCGTAAAGCATATTTACATATCGATGGAGCATGGCGCGACCATAAATGCTTCGTTAAAAACAATGAATTAATTGAGTAAACCCCCCTCGAAATCCACAGGTAAATAGAGGCTCCCAACTAACCTTTACCCATCATGGCTTCGGGAATTATCTATCTAGCGATTATCGGCATGTGGGTTGCCTATTTCTTGCCGCGCTGGGTTCATAACAAGAATGAATTCTCTGGAAAAAGTGTAGAACGTTATAAGAGTGCACTTCGTGTAGTTGCAAGTAGCACTCCTGGTGCACAACCAGGTTCCGGAGTTATCTACACAGATGTCGATCGCGCGGGAAGAGTTGCTCAACAACTTATGCGCCGTCGAATCATCTTCTCCCTTATCTTTACAACTCTCGTCCTTACGATGATTGGTGCCATCATGCAAACATTTGCTGCTATCGCTATTGCAATTCCAGTAACTGCCCTTCTAATTTATATTGCGCACGTGCGCAGACAGACCAACAGCGAACGCATTCAGCGACGTCGCCTTGATCAGTTGCATCGCACCACAGAAGGTGTTTCACATACAAATCTCTCAGATGTTCTTGTTTCACATAAAGGTGAAGTTCATTCATCACGCGAGCACTGGGTTCCATTTGCAGAGCGCGAACTTTCGGGAGTCACACTTCTTCCAAAGGGAACTGCGCAATCACGTTCTGAATGGCAACCAAATGAGATTCCTGTACCAACATATGTAAATGCACCGAAGGCTGTTGCATCAAAGCGCGTCATTGATCTGACAGAGCCAGGTAAGTGGACTGAAGAGCAAGAGCGTCTTGAGCGCGAAGCACTGGCTGCGGCTGCACCATCACGCGATGAGATCTTTGATCAGCAGCTTGCAGATGAAGCGGTACAGCGTCTACGCGATATCCGCGCCGCTAACCAGTAATTAAATCCAACGAGTTAAATCCAGCTGGGAAACCACATCCTGCTTCGCCATGCCTCGTAAGTGATTACATCACCTAGATAAATCGGCAAGAAGTAAACGAAGTTTAAGAAGATAAGAATAAAGAGAGTAGCGACAATCGCTTCGCCGCTCTTTTTAAATCTAAGAAGAATCGCTCGTACGCCGTAAACCAGAGCCAAGATTAAGAATGGCTGGAAAACAATTGCATAAAATGTAAAGACCGTTCTCTCTTGGAAGAAGAACCACGGCAAATATCCTGCAGCTATTCCAGCGATGATGATTGTTATAGCTGGGTCAAAATGTCTTGTAACCATTGAGCGAAACCACATTCCAATGACAAGTGCCAACGCAGCAATTGCAAGCCACCAAAGCAAAGGAGTGCCAAGTGCAATGATTTCTTGTGAACAAGATTCACTTCCGCAACCAGATGGAGATTCATAGAAGAAGGAAGTTGGTCGCCCCATAAATAACCAGCTCCAGGGATTGGCTTCATATGTATGTTTCTCTGTAAGCCCAGTATGAAAGGCAAGTATTTGTTGGTGGTAGTAGTAGAAAGATTTCAGTGGGTTCGTTGAGTAGCTACGACCCCAACCACGATCACTCAGAAACCAACCAGACCAAGATGTGAAATAAACCGCGAGCGGAATTACACCGAACTGAGTAAATCTCTCAACTGTTGGTCGGATTAAAGCGCGTCCGGTGTGATGTGAGAATGCTCGGTAGAGAGCGATTAATCCAAAGACTGCGATGAAATACAGAGCGCTCCACTTTGTTGAAAGTGCGATACCGAGAAATAGCCCAGTCAGCCAGTAATTTCTGCGGATAAAGAAATATGTTGCGGTGAGAATGAAGAAGGCAAGGAAGTTATCGAGAAGCGCAGTTCTTGAATGAACGAGAGCCATTCCATCAATTGCCGTAAGTGCGCTAGCTAGAGCAGTCAGAAGTGGATTTCTAAAGAGCTTCTGTGCAATGAGTCCGATTACGAGAATCATCAAAGAACCAACTACTGCGCTGGCGATGCGCCAACCTGTTGGGTTATCTCCAAAGATCTGTATGCCTGCAGCAATCATCCATTTTCCTACTGGTGGATGAACTACAAACTCTGATTTGGAACCTGCAACTTCGACGCCATATGCCAATAAATCTCGAGCGCCATCGACGTAATACACCTCATCAAAGATAAAGCTCTTAATCGAACCAAGATTTACTAGACGAAGAACTAGCGAGATGAGCGCGATGGCTATCGGAGCAATCGCAGCTGTCATGTCTAAAGAATATGGGAGACTTCGCATATGGCCCTAGTTCTTGCAGCGACTCCGCTTGGAAATCCGCTCGATGCGAGCACTCGCCTCAAGAACGCTATTGAGAGCGCCGAGATCATTGCAGCAGAAGATTCACGTCGCTTCCACCGCTTGGCATCAGATTTAGGCGTCACATTTACCGCTCGCATAATCTCGTTCTTCGAAGGTAATGAAACCGATAGAACTCAAGAGATTCTGACGCTTCTTCGTAGCGGTAAAGAAGTATTAGTTGTCACCGATGCTGGAATGCCAACCATTAGTGATCCGGGATTTAGATTGATGCGCGATGCAATTGCTCAAGATATTCCAACAGTTGTCATTCCAGGACCCAGTGCACCAACTATGGCGATTGCTCTATCTGGTCTACCAACAGATCGATTTACCTTTGAAGGTTTTGCACCACGCGCTCAGGGTGCACGCCGCGCCTTCTACGAAAAGCTCCGATTTGAAGAGCGCACGATGGTTATCTTTGAAGCACCACATCGTTTATTGGAATCACTCGAGGATGCTGCATCAATTTTCGGGCAAGACCGCGCTGCTGCAATCTGCCGTGAGATGACAAAAACTTATGAAGAAACTATTCGTGGCCCACTCTCAGAGCTGATTACGTGGGCATCAAACAGGGAAATTCTCGGCGAGATAACTCTCGTCCTTGCTGGTGTTGAAGTTGGCTCTGAGAGCAAGACGGCAGAAGATGCTGTGGCTCGAGTTCGTGAATATGAAGCAGCGGGCATGGATCGCAAGGGCGCTATCGCGACAGTTGCCGAGGAATTCGGGATTCCAAAGAAGATCGTTTATGCAGCGGTAGTCGATGCGAATAAGATGAGCAGATGAAGTCTTTCTACCTCACGACGCCTATCTACTATGTAAATGATGCGCCTCATATCGGCCATGCATATACAACTGTGGCAGGCGATGTGCTTACTCGCTGGCATCGCCAGCGCGGAGAATCAGTCTGGTTCTTAACAGGCACAGATGAGCATGGTCAGAAAGTTATGCGTACCGCCGAGCAGAATAACGTCGCTCCTCAAGCGTGGGTCGATAAGTTAGTAGCCGATGCATGGAAACCAAATTGGACCGCACTCAATATCGCCAATGATGATTTCATCCGTACAACCGAGCCACGTCACACAGAGCGTGTACAGAAATTCCTGCAATCACTGAAAGATTCAGGGCATATCTACGCAGGAAAGTATGAAGGCCCGTACTGCGTTGGCTGTGAAGAATTTAAGTTACCGGGCGATCTCATTGATGCCGATGGCGAAAAGCTCTGCCCTATTCACAGCAAGCCAATCGAATTAGTAAATGAGAACAACTGGTTCTTTAAACTTTCAGAATTCGCACAACCACTCCTTGATCATTACAAGAAAAACCCTGAAGCTTGCCAACCTGAATCTGCGCGTAATGAAGTCATTGCATTCCTCGAAGGCGGAGTCTCTGATCTTTCTATCTCTCGCTCAACATTTGACTGGGGTATTCCAGTCCCGTGGGATACAGATCAAGTTGTGTATGTCTGGTTCGATGCGCTTTTGAACTATGCGACAGCAGTTGGCCTTACGGATACTCCTGATTCAGAAGGTGGCAAGAAGTTTGCAGCGACATGGCCTGCCGACGTTCACCTCGTCGGAAAAGATATCTTGCGATTCCACGCGGTTATTTGGCCAGCGATGTTGATGGCAGCAGGGGTTGATATTCCTAAGAAAGTCTTTGCTCACGGCTGGTTATTGGTCGGCGGCGAGAAGATGAGTAAGTCAAAATTAACCGGTATTGCACCATCTGATATCACCGACCACTTTGGCGTCGATGCATTCCGTTACTACTTCCTTCGTGCAATTCCATTTGGTAGCGATGGTTCTTTCTCTTGGGAAGATATGAGTGCGCGCTATACATCAGAGCTTGCAAATGACTTTGGAAACTTAGCTTCACGTCTTGCCGCAATGATTGAAAAGTACTGCGGCGGAAAAGTTCCTGCAGTTGCGAAGGATGAAGGCCTTTCCGAAGCGCTGAAATCAACTGTCGAAAAGGCAGATGCAGCGATGGTTGCACTTGATTTCCAGGGTGGAATCAATGCAGTGATGGATTACTGCAAGAAGGTCAATGGTTTTGTAACTGAGAAAGAGCCTTGGATTCTTGCAAAGGATCCTGCAAACCAGGCAACTCTTGAAGCTGTTCTCTATAACACTGCTGAGTCTCTTCGCGCACTTGCAGTTCTACTGCACCCAGTAATGCCTGCAACGACAGAGATTCTCTGGGAAGCACTTGGTGCAAACGCTGCACTCGGGGCAATCGGATCTCAAGAGATTTCAAAGGTTGCAACATGGGGTCAGCTTCCAGAAGGTGCAACTGTGACAAAGACTCCGGTTCTTTTCCCGCGGTTAGAAGTTAAAGAGTAATTTTCTATGGCAGATCGCCACAATCGCGATATTGAACGCGAGCTAGCACCACTACCTGAACCTCTTCCGGTTCCAACCGTTGATGCACATGCGCATATTGAAATCGTTACCAATGAAGCGCCAGATTCAGATGCGGTAAGGAAAGTTCTTGATGATGCAAAGTCAGTCAATGTAGATCGCATTGTTCAGGTTGGTTATTCAGCAGAACAATCTCAATGGTGTGTAGATATGGCGAATGCTTTTCCAGGTCGCGTTCTTGCAGCAGTTGCTCTGCACCCCAATGAAGCTCCTATCGTTGAAGATTTAGAAGCCGATTGGGCAATCATTGAAAAACTTGCACATGAGCCGCGAGTTCGAGCAATCGGTGAAACTGGCTTAGATTACTTCCGCACTCCTCCTGATTTACAAAAGCGTCAACAAGAATCCTTTAAGTGGCATATCGATCTTGCAAAGCGCACCAACAAAGCGCTGGTGATCCACGATCGTGATTCTCATGAAGATGTGCTCTCGGTTCTGCTTGAAGTTGGCGCTCCCGAGAAGACTGTTTTCCACTGTTTCTCAGGCGATGTCGAAATGGCTAAGACCTGCATTGATCGCGGTTACATCTTGTCTTTTGCGGGGACTCTTACCTTTAAGAATGCTCCTGCTCTGCGCGAGGCAGTAAAGCTTGTCCCACATGATCAGTTGTTAGTTGAAACTGATTCACCATTCTTGGCACCAACTCCACACCGTGGGGCGCTCAATACTCCAGCCCAGATTGCAAATATCGTGCGTGCGATGGCGGCAGAACGTGATGAAGATGTTGCAGAACTTGCAACCGCGCTCTCGAAGAATGCCGAACGAATCTTCGGATCCTTCGCATGAGTTTGCTTGGGGCTGCAGAGATTCGGGAACTAGCTACCACTCTTGATCTAAAACCTTCTAAATCCTTGGGTCAGAACTTCGTCCATGATGGCAATGTCTGTAAAAAGATTGTTCGTATTGCAGGGCTTACATCTACAGATATCGCACTTGAAATCGGACCAGGGCTGGGTTCACTTACTCTGGCGATGCTGGAAGAGGCGCAATCAGTAGTAGCGGTAGAAATTGATAATCGCCTTGCAACACAGCTACCAATTACAGCAAGCAAGCATTCAGATCGTGCAGATAAGTTAACTGTAATCAATCAAGATGCACTAACGCTCAAATCACTGCCGGTTGATCCCACTGTTTTGATTGCAAACCTGCCATATAACGTCTCTGTTCCTGTCTTCTTACATCTCCTTGAAATTCTTCCATCGCTGCGTAGCGGCGTCGTTATGGTGCAAGCTGAAGTGGCAGATCGCTTAGCCGCAAAACCAAATTCAAAAGAGTATGGGATCCCTTCTGTTAAGGCTGCATGGTGGGCCGATGTCACAGGTGCGGGTTCTGTTTCGCGGTCAATTTTCTGGCCACAACCGAATGTCGATTCAAAGTTAGTTGGCTTTGTGCGCCGTGGAACTCCTGGCGATGAAGAGCTGCGCAAGAAAGTATTTGCGATTATCGATTTAGCGTTTGCTCAACGCCGAAAGATGCTTCGTTCTGCACTTTCATCTATGTATGGCGGATCAGCTGCTGCTGAAGCGGTTCTGCAATCTGCTGGTATCGACCCAACTCTGCGCGGTGAAGCCCTCGATATTCATAGCTTCTGCGCGATTGCTAAACAAGGGTAGAGTTTTCAAGTGGCTAAGAATTCTGTAACTGTGCGGGTACCTGCGAAGGTAAACCTTCAGCTATCAGTTGGCCCTCGCGAAGCAGATGGTTATCACAATCTCGTCTCTGTCTTCCAAGCAATCTCTATCTTTGATGATGTCACTGTGACAAAGACTAAGCCTGGCGATGGAATCACAATCTCTGTAACCGGCGAGCAAGTACATGGAGTGCCAGAAGATCACACAAACCTTGCGGTCAAAGCTGCAAAGCTAGTTGGTTCTAAATTCGATTTCGACGTTGATGTACATATAGATGTGAAGAAATCTATTCCCGTGGCGGGCGGCATGGCAGGTGGAAGCGCTGATGCAGCAGCTACTTTGGTTGCGATGGATGCTCTCTTTGATCTCGAGATGTCACGTGAAGAGTTGCATTCGCTCGGTTCAGAACTCGGCAGCGATGTTCCATTCATGATTTCAGGTGGTACTGCAATTGGCCAGGGTCATGGAGATCAGCTCACCGCCGCTCTTTCGCGAGGCACCTATCACTGGGTACTCGCACTTTCTAGCGTTGGTCTATCAACACCTGCTGTCTATACAGAATGCGATCGCATGCGTGCAGAGCTCGAAATCGCAGCACCAGTTGTTTCAGATTCTTTGATGCAATCTCTTCTGGCCGCAGATGCTGAAGCAGTGGGAAAGGCTCTCGTAAATGATTTACAGAATGCTGCATGTTCGCTGCGCCCTGCGCTAAGTCTTGTCCTTGAAGTAGGCCGAGATTACGGTGCGCTGGGTGCGATTGTTTCGGGCTCCGGTCCAACTGTTGCATTCTTGGTCGCCGATGAAGATGCAGGTTTAGATTTGGCTGTTGCGCTAACAGCGAGCGGCGTTGTCGGAAGCGTTGCTCGCGCACATGGTCCTGTGCACGGTGCCAAAGTTATTTAACTTTCAGCTGAATCAAATTCTGTAACGAGCGTGCTTAAGAGCG
>CAZSEW010000009.1:0-16271 GCA_964606025.1 uncultured Candidatus Planktophila sp. | reverse complement strand
ACACGTGATCGTGTTCAGTACGAGTGCGAATGGGGCGGTCGTCGTTTCATCATTATGGATACAGGCGGTTGGGAATCAAAGCCTGATGGAATTTCTGTTCAAGTCAGTGCCAGCGCCGAGCTCGCGATGCAAGAAGCCGATGTTCTCTGTTTCGTCGTTGATGCTCAAGTAGGTGCACTCGATGAAGATGACGTTTTAGTTCAAGAACTTCGCAAAGCGAAGAAGCCAACAATTCTTGTTGCAAATAAAGTTGATGGTGATAACGACGAATCGGATGCACATGCTCTGTGGAATATCGGACTGGGGGAGCCGCACTTCGTATCTGCTCTTCACGGTCGCGGTAGTGGTGATCTTCTGGACACGATTGTTAAAGAACTTCCAGAAGTAGGAGCTGCTCAGGTTCAAGATGGTTATCGACGTATTGCACTAATCGGTCGACCTAATGTTGGAAAGTCATCTCTCTTCAACGCACTCGCTGGCGAGAGCCGATCAATCGTTGATGATGTCGCAGGAACGACGCGTGATCCGATTGATGAACTTATTGAGTTCGGTGGAAGTATCTGGCGATTTGTTGATACTGCTGGATTGAAGAAGCGGGCGAACCAGGCCAGTGGTACTGATTACTACGCAACGCTGAGAACTCAAACGGCTCTCGAGCGCTGCGAATGTGCGGTGGTAGTTCTTGATGCATCAGTGCCAATCTCTGAGCAAGATCTTCGAATCATCACGATGGTTGAAGAAGCTGGTAAAGCGATGGTTATTGTCATGAATAAATGGGATTTAGTTGATGAAGATCGCCGAACACAGTTAGATAAGGAAATCGAACGCCACTTAGACCAAGTTGAGTGGGCACAGATTGTTAACGTCGCCGCGAAGACTGGGTGGCATAGGGATCGACTCGCTCCAGCACTTCGAACCGCAATAGATTCTTGGGAGCGACGGGTTCCGACATCGAAACTGAATTCATTCCTGGGGGCTCTCATTGGCGCAACTCCACCACCAGTCCGTGGTGGAAAGCAGCCAAAGGTTTACTACGCGACGCAGGCAGGCATCGCACCGCCAAAGTTCGTGGTCTTCTCATCCGGCTGGATAGAAGCTTCCTACCGTAGATTTATCGAACGTCGCTTGCGTGAAGAGTTCAAATTCCCAGGAACGCCTGTGCAGGTAGCGATTCGCGTGAAAGAACGAGATAAGGAGCAGTAAAAGTGTTAACGATTCCTAATGCGCTTACCTTCTTACGCTTCTTAGGAATTCCTCTCTTTATTCTTCTTGCTCAATCAGGTAACAACGATGGCTGGGCGATTCTCGTTCTGGCAATTGGTGGAGCAACAGATTATTTTGATGGCAAGTTAGCTAGAGCGCTCCATCAGGAGTCCAAATTTGGCGAAATAGCTGATCCAACTATTGATCGCCTATATATTGCAGCAACTCTTGTCGTTCTCTATATGCGCGAAGCGATTCCACTGTGGTTGATTGCTGTCTTAGTATTCCGCGATCTTTCGATGGCGATCCTGGCCGCTGTTCTTCAATTAAAAGGTCAGCCGCCGTTAACCGTCACTTATCTCGGTAAAGCTGCAACCTTCAATCTTCTCTACGCATTTCCATTCTTGCTACTTGCTTTAAGCGATACTTGGTATGGCACCGTTGCATTCGTCTTTGGATGGGCATTTGCCATCTGGGGAGTCGCTCTTTACTGCGGAACAGCGATAGGTTATTTCCAAACAGGGCTTCGAAGCGCTAGGGTGCCGGCATCGAATCGAATTATCGAGGGCTAGTAACTATGAGGAGCGTCTAAAGATGTCGAACATTCCTGCGGAACTTCAGTACACAAAAGAGCACGAGTGGGTTGCACCTGCTGGAGCCTCACTCACCTTCCGAATGGGAATTACTGATTACGCACAAGGCGCTCTCGGCGACATTGTTTATGTACAGATGCCTAAGGTAGGGGAATCAGTAGTAGCAGATTCTGTCTGCGGTGAAGTCGAGTCCACAAAGAGCGTCTCAGAGATTTTTGCTCCAGTTTCAGGAACAGTTGTTGCAATTAATGAAACACTTTCTGATACCCCAGAGGTGATTAACTCCGATCCTTATGGCGCTGGTTGGTTAGTTGAGATTCAAGTCGCAGCTGAACCTTCAGGTTTGCTATCGGCGGCTGAATATGGGGCAATTACCGCGTAAATCCCGGCTTGATTTCTCTTGCCCAACTCTCTAGTGTCACCCTTAAGTTGACGTCTAAGAACACTTAGGGGAAGGGGTAGTTCATGGCTAAGCCAGATTCACAGAATGAACTCACCACGACCCTTCATCTCGGTCTTCGTTCAGTAGTGGGCGATTCCCCAGCCGGCCTGATTCAAGATTTTCTCGCTCAGGCAACGCAAGAGGAGCGAGAGATCGTCGAGAAAGCTCTTTCTTCAGATGGAAAGTCCGCGATGGTCTTTATCCATCGCGGTCCACAGAAGGGCGCTCGATTCTTAGTGACTTCAGAAGGTGTCACTATTGGAAGATCTCCCGAGAACTCGATTTTTCTCGATGATGTAACAGTTTCTAGAAAGCATGCCTCAATCGAACTCTTAAACGATGGAGCAGCGCCGACCTTTAGCTTCAAAGATTTAGGAAGTCTCAATGGCTCCTATATCAACAATGAATCTGTCACTGAGAAGAAATTGATCGCAGGAGATGAGATTCAAATCGGTAAATATCACCTTTTATTCATAACAGCTGTTTTAACAGCGCATAACGCGGGGGAGAAGTAAGTTGAGCGTTCCAGCACGTGCCTATCTAAGTATTGGTGAAGTCCTCACAAAGTTGCGCGGAGATTTCTCCGACATAACAATTTCAAAAATTCGCTTCCTTGAATCTGAAGGACTTATTGAACCTCAGCGAACCCCATCTGGTTATAGAAAATTTACAACGGCAGATCTCGATCGTCTACGCTATGTGCTCTTGGCACAGCGCGATCAGTATCTTCCACTTAAGGTAATCAAGGAGAACCTCGACGCTCTCGATCGCGGTTTGCAGCCAGCCCCTCAAGGTGGAACCGCTTCACCTCGTCCGTCTCTGGGTCTTGCAACTGTTGATGGTGAATTCGCACCAGCAGCGTTTGCAGAGCAATCAGAGATGCGTTTATCTCGTGAAGAGCTTCTCAAAGCATCTTCACTCGATGATAGCCAGCTTGTAGAACTTGAATCTTTCGGCCTCATCACAATTCGTGGCCGTCACTACGATGGAGATGCTCTCTCAGTTGCTAAGGCAGTTGCCGAGATGGCCGGCTTTGGTATCGAACCTCGCCACCTACGTTCATTTAAATCTGCAGCAGATCGAGAGATCGGTTTAATCGAACAAGTCATCACTCCATTTACTCGCCAGAAGAGCACTGAAGCGAAAGCTCGTGCTGAGGAAGTTCAGAAGGAGATTGCATCACTCTCAGTTCGACTTCATGCCGCCCTTGTTCGTGGCGGACTCAATCGCCCACGTTAATTCTTCATGTTGATTCCGGCAGAAGTTGTTGGCGTTCGCATTGAGATGCCGAGCAATCAACCTATAGTTCTTTTACGTGAGATTGAGGGAACTCGTTTTCTCCCGATCTGGGTTGGAGCAGTCGAGGCGACATCAATTGCATTTGCACAGCAGGGGCTTGAAGCAACTAGACCTCTGACGCACGACCTCATCCGCGACCTTCTTGATCGCGTCGATGTAACTCTTACAGCCGTTCACATCACCTCGATTGTTGATGGGGTCTTCTATGCCGAGCTACACCTGCGAGATTCAGAGAAGGCGCTGCCCCCGCTTTCGGCCAGACCTTCAGATGCGATAGCGATAGCCCTTCGAACAAAGACAAACATCATGATTGATAACGACTTGCTTGATGAGATCGGGATAGATATCCCTGAGCAGGTCGCAGAAGGTGCGTCCAAGGCGGGAGACCAGGAACTTGAAGCCTTCAGAGAGTTCCTAGACCAGATCAACCCTGAAGACTTTGCGGGATAACCCCCAAAAAGCCTCAACCTCTACCTGAGGTTACGCTCGTGTCGCTCATCCATATTTCGCCTTCTCAGGCGTAACCTTTAGCCAACCCCACAACGAAAGCGAGCCCCCTCTCGTGACTGAACAAGAATTTGAAATCGGATACCGCGGAGCAACTGCATGTTCTGCCGCAGGTATTTCATATCGTCAGCTCGATTACTGGGCACGTACAGGATTGGTTGAACCATCAATCCGTACTGCAACAGGATCTGGAAGCGCACGACTTTACGGTTTCAGAGATATCTTGGTTTTAAAGATTGTTAAGCGTTTATTAGATGCTGGCGTTTCGTTACAGAATATTCGTACTGCAGTAGATCACTTACGCAATAGGGGAGTAACTGAGCTTGAGCGCATCACTTTGATGAGTGATGGCGCATCAATCTATGAATGTGCCAGCCCTGATGAAATCATCGACTTACTTGCTGGCGGCCAAGGCGTATTTGGAATTGCTGTCGGCAAGGTCTGGCACGAAGTTGAGGGATCACTTGCAACCCTTCAAGGTGAAGTTAACGGTGAACCTGCAGGTGCTGAAAATAATGATGAACTCTCGCTACGTCGAAAGGCGAAAGGCGCTTAGAACTCATATATTTCGCCTCTAGCAGTTCAACTCTGAACTGCTTACTGAATTTCGTGAGGCGATTTCGATATGAGCGGTTATCAGAACTTTGAAGATCGTCATATAGGGCCGTCGGCAGCACAAGAGAGCGAGATGCTCTCGGTTCTTGGTTATTCAGATATCAAGAGTTTCATCTCCGATGTCGTTCCCGAAAATATTGTGATTGAGAAGAAGCTATCTGAAGTTCTCGATAGCGCAAAAAGTGAAGTCGAAGTAATTGCAGAGTTACGTGCAATGGCATCGGAGAATGAAGTATTCACATCGCTCATCGGTGGGGGATATTACGGAACTATCACTCCGCCTGTTGTTAAACGAAATGTTCTAGAAAATCCTGCGTGGTATACCGCCTACACTCCGTATCAACCTGAAATATCACAGGGTCGCCTAGAAGCGCTCTTTGCATTTCAAACAGTCGTTTGCGAAATGACAGCTTTAGCAGTTTCCAATGCATCAATGCTTGATGAGGGAACTGCGGCTGCCGAGGCGATGACACTCGCTCGTCGGAATTCAAAGAGCGATGACTCGTCACTTTTTCTCATTGATAAGAACCTTCATGCTCAAACTAAGGCGGTAGTCATCACTCGCGCCAAGCCGCTAGGTATTGAAGTTGTAGAAGTAGATGCGCTCAATATTGATCAAAGTTTGGATTACTTTGGCGTACTTGTTCAGTATCCGGATACCACAGGAACAATTAATGATTTCACTAAGGCTGCGCAGGATGCTCATTCAAAAAATGCACTCTTTATTGCGGCAACTGATCTCCTTGCTCTGACACTTCTTAAGGCACCAGGGGAGTGGGGCGCTGATATCGCTATCGGTTCAGCTCAGCGATTTGGTGTACCTATGGGATTTGGTGGACCGCACGCGGGTTTCATGGCAGTGCGTGAAGGTCTTGAGAGATCGCTTCCCGGAAGACTTATCGGACAGAGCGTTGATTCTCACGGCAATCCAGCATTTCGTTTAGCTCTACAAACACGCGAGCAACATATTCGACGTGATAAGGCGACGAGCAATATTTGTACGGCACAAGTACTTCTCGCAAATATGAGTGCGTTCTATGCGATGTGGCATGGGCCAAAGGGTTTAACAGCCATTGCTTCTCGCATTCAGGACTATACATCTCAGCTTGCAACGGTCGTCGACGCAGTCAATAAGAGTTACTTCGACACTCTTACGATTAAGGTCTCTGATGCCTCTGCGATTCATACAAAGGCTCGTGCCGCAAGAATTAATTTAGGTCTTGTTGATGCCGGCCATGTACGAATTTCTCTTGACGAAACAATCACGCCAGCAATTTTCAAGGAGATCCTCTCTATATTTGGTGTGGAAGGTAAGTCGGCGCAGGGGAGTGGTATCGCGCCCGCAGTAAAGAGAACATCCGAATTCCTTAAGCATCCAGTCTTTAATACCTATCACTCTGAAACCTCAATGATGCGCTATCTGCGCACACTTTCAGACCGTGATCTTGCACTTGATCGCACCATGATTCCTTTAGGCTCCTGCACGATGAAGTTGAATTCAGTCACAGAGATGGAAGCAGTGACATGGCCTGAATTTGCATCGCTGCATCCATTTGCACCTGCTGATCAAAGCGTCGGATCACGCAAGCTGATTTCGCAGTTATCACAGTGGTTAGTTGATATCACTGGATACGACGCTGTCTCACTTCAACCAAATGCAGGAAGCCAAGGGGAATTTGCTGGGCTTCTTGCAATTAGAAATTATCACGATTCACGTGGAGACCAATCTCGAAATATTTGTTTAATCCCTTCCAGCGCCCACGGCACAAATGCTGCAAGTGCAGTAATGGCAGGAATGAAAGTCGTCGTAATTGCCTGTGATGACCAAGGAAACGTCAGCCTTGACGATATTAACGCCAAGATCGCAGAGCATGCGGGAGCTTTAGCGGCTCTGATGGTTACCTATCCATCAACGCATGGCGTCTTTGAATCTGCGATCTCACAAATCTGCGAAGCAGTTCACAACGCAGGTGGTCAGGTCTATGTCGATGGAGCAAACCTCAATGCACTTGTGGGTCTTGCTCAACCTGGAAAATTTGGCGCAGATGTTTCGCATCTCAATCTTCATAAGACTTTCTGCATTCCACACGGTGGTGGGGGACCGGGCGTAGGTCCAGTCATCGCTCGCGCACACTTAGCGCCTTTCTTGCCAAACCATCCACTTGATGCAACTGCAGGTCCAGCAACTGGGCCTGGTCCAATTTCAGCTGCACCATTTGGTTCAGCAAGCATCTTGCCAATCTCATGGGCATACATTCGCCTCATGGGGGGAGCAGGCTTAACTCATGCAACTGAAGTTGCGATCTTGAGCGCTAACTACATGGCCCATCGCCTAAAGAATTACTTCCCAGTTCTTTACACCGGCGAAAAAGGCCGGGTTGCTCACGAATGCATCCTAGATTTACGTGAGATTACTAAGGTCAGTGGGGTAACGGTTGATGATGTTGCAAAGCGACTGATGGACTTTGGATTCCATGCACCGACAATGTCCTTCCCGGTTCCTGGGACTTTGATGATTGAACCTACTGAATCAGAAGATATTCTCGAGATGAACCGCTTTATCGATGCGATGATTGCTATCAAGTTTGAAATCGATGAGATTATCGAAGGCAAGATTGCCGTTGAAGATTCGGCCCTGCGCCATGCGCCTCACACAGTTGCTGCGATTGCCAATAGCAACTGGGATCGTGCTTACAGCCGGGAACGCGGCGCATTTCCATCTACCTTCACTGGACTTATTCCTGGTGAATTAATCGGCCAGAAAGGCAAGTATTGGCCTACTACAGGGCGTATAGACGGGGCATACGGGGATAGGAACCTGGTCTGCTCCTGCGAACCAATCGAGAGCTTCGCCTGACCGGCTCTGATTTACTTTACATAATGTAACTTATCGGCGTTAGGTCTAAAGGTACGAGCAAGGCCCCAGAGGGTTGTCTGCCAGAGCGCCTCAATAACAATCGCTCTATTCATCTTAGATACGCCGTTAATTCTTTCAACGAAGGTAATCGGAACTTCAATCTTTCTAGCTCCAGCAAGGTCGCTAGCCATCGCCATCTCAATTTGAAAACAATATCCAGTTGCAAACATCTGATCCAATTTCAATGAGAGCAATAGAGAGCGACTATAGATACGAAAACCACCTGTGAGGTCATTGAGGGGTATTCTCAAAGCTAAACGAGCATATTTAGTACCCGATTTAGAAAGTAATTGTCGACTTCGTGGCCAGTTCACGACTGATCCACCAGGCATCCATCGCGTACCCAGAACAATGACTCTTGAATCAGAAGGTTGATTTCGAGCAGCACTTAACATTGCGGGCAAGTCTTCCACTCTATGGGAACCGTCTGCATCCATCGTAACGAAGTATTGATATTCAGAATCTTTGAGAACTTCAGAAAATCCTGCTCGGTATGCCGCGCCTAATCCGGCTTTACCTGGACGTCTAAGAACCTTCACCCACGAGAATTTCATTGAATCGACAATATCTGCGGTCTTATCAGGGGAATTATCGTCGAGAACTACCACGTCGAAATTCTGCTGGTTTTGAATCGTGCCGAGGGAGTTAAGGAGTTCAACGATTGAAGTTGCTTCGTTGTAGGTAGGAATCAGTATTACCGCTTTGATGATAATCCCCTGCCTTCCTACCATTTAAGCGCTGATATTAATCTATCAACGCTGGCACCGAGTCCATGTTCGGCCTGCATTGCATAAATTTCAGATAAATCAGCAGGTCTCTTTGGCATCGAGATATCCATTTTTGGGATTGCGACATCTTTGGCACAGTGAACCAAGGTGGGTGCAATCTTCAGATAATCAGCACCTTCAATAATCTTCTTCGCTAGGTTTGGGGTCAAAGATTCATGGCCAGCTTTGGCACCTTTGAGAGCTTCTTCAACCGTTGCAAAGTTATTTGCAATCAGTGCAGCACCTTTCTCGCCAATACCCTTTACCCCAGGTAGCCCATCAGAAGGATCGCCTCTAAACATCGCGAAGAGTGCGTACCGCTCCCCTGGTATCCCATATTTTTCGGCGATCCACTTAATATCAACTAAATCGTGTTGAGAAATTCCGCGAGCTAAATAGACAACCTTTACATCTCGTTTGTCATCGACGAGTTGAAATAAATCGCGGTCACCGGTCACAACGCGGATTGGACCCTTCTCTTTTACTGCAAAAGTTGCCATCACATCATCTGCTTCATAATCATCGACGCCCAGCATCGGGATGCCGAATGCATCAAGGAGGTCAAGAAGAATGGGAATTTGTGGAGTTAAAGTCTCTGGCTCTTCTTCAACATCGCTCTCATCTTCCAAGCGATTGGCTTTATATGCCGGAAAGAGATCTACTCGCCATGAGGGACGCCAATCACCTTCGATACAAGCGACAATTCGATCGGGTGAATACATGCCAATCAACCGAGCAGTCATATCGAGATAGCCACGAATAGCATTGACCGGCGCACCCGATGGTGACAACAAGGTGTCAGGCATTCCGTAGTAAGCGCGATACCAAAGGGATGCGCTATCTAGGAGCATTAAAGTCATAGTTCACCCAACATATATGAAACAACTCCACGGTCCAAACGCTTCACTCCGTCACGACAGATTGGACGCAAGTGTTCGGCCGCTCCCCCTATCTGGGTAAGCAAGTCAATCAATTGTTTGATGGAGCGAACAAAGTCACCAACTGTCATGTCCGTACCTTTGAGAACGTTACTTAATGAGTGGCCATTAGCCCAGCGATATGAGGCATAACAGAAACCAAAATCAGGTTCACGTTGCGTCTTTACATCGAATTCATTTTCAATGTCTTCGAGTTCAACCCAAATCTTTGCAACGGTAGCCAGTGCGTTAGCTACATTTTGATGTGGCATCTTCGGTGCGTAATTTTCAGAACTTCGACTTTCAAAGATCATCGCAGACGCCACTGATAATAGCTCTGGCGCGGAGAGGTTATCGAAGACCCCTTTGCGGATAGATTCTGTAAGAAGTAGATCAGATTCCGCATATATCTTCGCGAGAATTTTTCCCTGTTCAAGAGGTTTCTCTCCCTCAATGTATCCAAGGTGATCCAAGACGTTGCAGATACGGTCGAAAGTCTTCGCAATAACGTGAGTACGGTTTTCGACTCGAGCACGCAGACCATCTGATTCGCGATTTAAGCGATCGGCACGTTCAGCAAAGCGGGCATGCGTCTCTCGATCGTTACAGGCGTGACAATCGTGTTTACGCAGCGCTCTACGCATTCCATCGAGTTCATTCTCCATGCGCACTCGTTGACGTTGATCAAAGGTCTTTCGACCATCTCGCTTACTTAGGAGACGTTCTAGCTCTTTGATATCGATGCGTAGACGTGAATACTCTGCAAAGTTTCCAAGATGGCAGACTGCGGATTCGCTCAGTTCTGCAGCTGCAGAATCATTCTTTCTAATCTGACGCACAAGCCCCACAACAGCACGGTCTGCCTGGAATTGGGCGAACGAGGACTCCAAACTTCCGCGTGCTCGTTCACGGCCGAAACGTGCAATCAAGTTGATGGACATGTTGTAAGTCGGCGCGAAAGAAGAGCGAAGCGGGTAAGTACGAGTTGAAGCAAGACCTGCAACCATCGCTGAATCAACTGTCGGAGACCATTGAACAACAGCATTTCCCTCAATATCGATTCCGCGACGACCAGCACGACCAGTGAGTTGGGTGTACTCCCCCGGAGTAATTGGAACGTGACCTTCACCGTTCCACTTCGTTAACTTCTCAAGGACCACAGTTCTCGCTGGCATATTGATTCCAAGAGCAAGAGTTTCGGTAGCGAAGACTGCTTTAACTAGACCTCGTTTGAATAGATCTTCAACCGCACCTTTAAAGCTAGGAAGTAAACCCGCATGGTGTGCCGCGATTCCACGTTCTAGAGCTGTCATCCAGTCGCGATAGCCCAGGACTTCAAGATCTTCTTCTGCCAAATTTTGGGTATATCTCTGAGCTGTTGCAACGATTTCAATTCGTTCTTCTGTCGTTGTCAGTTTGACACCCTCATTGAGACATTGCTTAACCGCCGCGTCACACCCTGCTCGAGAGAAGATGAAGGTAATCGCCGGGAGCAAGTTCTCACGCTGTAACTTTTCTACGATATCGGCGCGAGATAAACGACTCTCATTCTCTGAGAAACGTTCGCGGCGGTGACGAGGAACTTTGCTCCGTCTCATCGCTTCACGCTCGGCGGCGAGGATTTCGGGATTGACTCGAGTGGGTTCACTAAAGAGGTCAATCATTCGATCGCCGATGAGAACGTGTTGGTACAAAGGAATCGGTCTAATTTCGCTGACGATTACCTCGGTAGCGCCGCGAACTTCACCGAGCCATTCTCCAAACTCTTCAGCGTTAGAAACTGTAGCCGAGAGCGAAATAACCTGGACGCTCTCCATGAGGTGGATAAGAACTTCTTCCCACACCGCCCCGCGGAACTTATCGGCCAGATAGTGCACTTCATCCATGACAACTGAACCTAGATTCTTCAGAGTAGATGAGTTCGCATAAAGCATATTTCGCAGAACTTCTGTTGTCATAACGAGAATATCTGCCTCAGAATTTATATTGGTATCACCTGTAAGAAGTCCAACTCGGTCCTCACCGAAACGTTCTTGAAATTCGGCAAACTTTTGATTCGAAAGCGCCTTAATCGGAGTGGTGTAGAAGCACTTCTTGCCCTGCGCCAAGGCGCTAAATGCAGCGAACTCGCCCACCACGGTCTTTCCTGCCCCCGTTGGAGCAGCTACAAGAACACCTTTTCCATCTTCAACTGCCTGGCAAGCAGCAATCTGAAACTCATCGAAACCGAAATCAAACTGTTCGATGAATTTGAGGGTAAGAGGATGGTTATTTCTCTTCTTCGCCGCTGCATATTGCTCCGCCGGCGTGGTCATAGGGTCCATGTTAGTCCAGCAGATGCAATACATTCTGCTGAAACTGGAGCCTGGCCAATGCGTTCCCCATCTGCATATGCAACGGCCTGCGCGATAATTGAAATCTTCTGAGTTTTGTAGGATTTTACCGCAGGATGAGTGATGTGTGAGCCCGAGAAAACTCTTGGAAAGACCTTTAAGAATTCAATTTTGCTGACTGGTTCCAAAATCATCACATCAAATAGCCCATCATTAATCTGAGCTTGAGGACAAACCAACATACCACCACCGTATGAACGTCCATTGCCAACTGCGATCAACATCGCCTTCGTTGAAATCTTCACTGAATCCATCGCTATTTCATATTCAATAGGTGCAAACTTGGGAAGTTCAAGTGCAATCGCCGCGTTATATCTCTGTGGTCCTTTTGGCCATTTTAAGGAGTTTGCCCGTTCATTTACTATGGAATCAAAGCCGGTAGAAAGAATTGCTGCGAACCACTCTGAATCAACATTTCCTAAATCGACTGGCTTAGGGTCTGTTGATATGACGCGATCTAAGAAACTTGTGAAATCGGTGAGGGACCAACCGAGAGTGCGCACAATGTCGTTGCCAGTACCAGCTGGGATAATTGCGAATGGAATTGCACGCGGGACTGCCAACTGGAGAATTAGGTGCGCTAGACCATCTCCCCCGACTGAGATAACACCTTCAAACTTTCCTGTATCAAGAGCAACTTCAATCTCATCGCGTAGTTGTGAAGAGCTTTGCGCCGAGAAAACAGTGTATGGAACTTTCTTGGCCGAGAGGTACCCAGTAACTCTTTTGCCGAAGGCGGCTCCCCTACCGTGTCCTGAATGGGGATTTATCGCAACGAGCCACATCAATTAGCCCTGTTGGCTCTTCTGGGCGCGTCTACGGTCATTGAGAAGAGCAAAAACTCCAGAGGCGAGATAGAGCAAGATGAGAGGAATAGCCAGAGCAAGCATCGATAGTGGATCCGCACTTGGCGTAAAGCCAGCAACGAAGAGCGTAATTCCAAAGACCCAACCACGCCATGGTCTCAAGATCGCCTTGCCGGAGAGGAAACCGATGAGATTAAATGTAATGAGGAAGACCGGGAGCTCAAATGCGATACCAAAGAGGAGAATCGCTCTCATAACGAAATCGAGGTAATCATCGAATTTAACCAAGTTATTGAGAGCATCTGGAGTAAATCCAAATAAGACTTCTACAGCGATTGGCAGAATTGTGTACCCGAGATAAGCACCTGCAGCAAAGAATGGCGTTGCCGCGACGATAAAGAAGATTGAATTTCTCTTCTCTTTACGATGCAGTGCTGGAGCGATAAAGGCCCAGAGCTGATACAGCCAAAATGGTGCAGAGATAATTATTCCGGTGAGAATCGCAACCTTAATTTGAAGATTGAGCGGACCTAGGACTCCATTGATATACAGCGCACCGCAATTATCAGCCCCAGTTTCTTGTGCCGCCTTGAGATCGCAGACAGGTTCCGAGAGTTTGGTAATTATTTCATTGTAGAAAAACCAGCCAACGATCGATCCCAGCGCAATTACAGAAGCTGACTTAACAACTCTCGTGCGTAGCTCTCGGAGATGATCAAGCAGCGGCATACGACCGCCAGTGGAGGTCGACATTTCAAGCCTCTACTTTTCTACAGAGCCTGGATCTTTATCTTCAGGCTTCTTGCCATCTTCCTTCATCTCTTTCATCTCACTCTTGAAGATCCGCATAGATTTTCCTAGCGAACGAGCGGAATCCGGAAGGCGCTTAGCTCCGAAGAGGATGACGACAACAATGAGCAGCAGAAGGATATGACTTGGTTCGCGTAAGAAAGGCATGGGGAAAGATTATCGCACCGGAGAATTTTCAGCGATATTGAAGGGCCATTGCTCGACTCTGGCGAACGACCTCTTGGCGAAGATTGAGGGGCTCAAGCAGCTCAAAGTCTCCCGCCGAGGCGATGATCTCTCGAACTAACCAACTGGTATTGAAAACCTCGACCTGATACTTATCATCACCCAACTCTCTGCATTTATCGAAGGTCTCGTTGAGCAAGCGAGCGTTGGCATGCACTTTGAGAGTTACCGAAATACGTGACTCATCTTCATCTGGGGCTGCGATTGACGGCGATGAGAGATCTACCGCCTTTGCACTCGAAATGCGATCGAGTCTAAAGGTTCTTCTTGAATCTGCCACGGTGCAGAAAGCGATGAGGAAATCATGCCCATCGCGTCGAACCTTCTCGATTGGAGAGATGATTCTCGTTGAATATTTGTCGTCGGCGACTGAGTGATATTGAATCTCGAGCAAGGATCGTGAAGCAATAGCCTTATCGATCTCTTCCAGAAGCGAGGCAGAAACTGCTTGGTTAGCCGAGACTTTGGACGATAGTTCCGGATTGATCTGCGATTTCAACGTTTCAATCTCTTTAAGAAGGTCTGGCCTCTGGTCACCCAACTCATCTTTGAGAAGGTCCAGCCCGAAAAATATTGAGATCATCTCCTGGGTAGACAGTGATCGCACGATATTGATTGCTTGAGCATTTCTTATATAAACATAGCCAGATTCAAACTCGAGTTCAATAAGATCAAATCTTGTTTCACCACACATCCAGAGCGTATTCAAATCAGAGAGAATCTCTTCGCGGTCTACTCCAAATTCCTTTGCCAGCATCTCAATCGAGATTCCTTGGTTCTTGTAGAGAAAAGGTACGAGATCAAGCAATCGCGCCGCCTTCTCCATGGGCGTACTTCGCTTAGCCATGTAAAGTCTCGATTCTCTCGAGCGCCTTTTCAAGTTCCCGGACTAGCTCTTCTGGTTCGATGACTTTCACATCATCTTTGTGCCAGAGAAGATCTCTCAAAAGTTGATTTTCAGAAGCATAGGAAAGATCCACTAAGTCCCAATCATCTTCACTTGAGATTAGTGAAGAGAATTTGCGAAGAGCGTGAGCCTTGTCAGTTCTAACCTTTATGCGACATTGCTTTTCGCGAGCTTGTGACTTGAGAAGATAGGACATAGAAAAATCCACGGGAGTCTCAAAGGCACTTGCCCGACCTTGATCTTTTACTGCTGATGAGAAGCGATCTAACCTAAAGAGCCGTATCTCTTTCCTATCTAAATCTCTTCCTCCAACATACCAAAACCCATTTTTTGTGCCCACTCCAAGTGGTTCGATCGCTCGATCTTGAGTGACCGAGTCACGATTTAAGTAACCGAAAGAGATCACTTTCTTCGAGGATATTGCATCGATGATATGTAAGAGGTTTTCATCAGATACATCTAAGCGCTGGGGATTGAGAGATAAGCCCTCATCATCACTCTCAATGCCGAGTGATTTCAACTTTAGCAAGGCTGAATTTGCTTGCGAATCAAGGACCGCACCACGCCACATCTGAGTAGCTAGCGAGATAAGTGAGAATTGAATCTCTGAGAGCTTCGACACTTGGATTTTATACTTCTCGGGTCGAATTCGGTAACCAACTTCATCTTCGAATAGCGGATCAAAAGATCCCACTTCAATCTCAATGCCGAGTTTTCTCAACTCCTCTTTATCGCGTTCAAACATTCTCTCTTTAGCGTCGAGATCACCTGAGTACCCATCGATAGTTCGATAGATTTCTGATTTGGTAAGCCAGCGAGATGTTGCAAGTAGAGCAATAGTTAAATTAACTAAACGCTCACTCTTCCGGGACACCGTAGGCACCTTTCGCGGGCCGTCTGCGTCGGGCAAGCACTTCAACACCAGGAGCCATTCTTCGGCTCTGAATTAAGAAACCAGTATGTCCGATCATTCGCTGCTGAGGTCTGACCGCTAGTCCTTCGTGGTGCCATCCTCTAACTATTGTCTCTGAGCTCTCTGGTTCAGTGAAATGACCATCTTCTTTGAGCGCTTCCGCGATCGCTGAGAGCTGCGTCGTGGTCGCCACGTAGGCGAGAAATACTCCTCCAGGGCGAAGAACATTTGCAGCCATTTCCACACACTCCCAAGGAGCCAACATATCGAGTACAACACGATCGAATTTCTCTGTGAACTCTTGCTCTTGAACGGAACCGACATCTAACTTCCAGTTATCAGGTTTACCAGAAAAGTAATTTGTTAAATTAGCGGTGGCATTATCTGCGAAATCCTGTCGACGCTCTACCGAGTGTACGAATCCTTCTGGACCAACAGCACGAAGAAGTGAAATCGTTAAGGCGCCACTACCAACTCCAGCTTCTAGTACTCGTGCACCAGGATAGATATCAGCCACGCCCACAATCATCGCCGCATCTTTCGGATAAACAATCGTTGCACCACGTGGCATTGAAAGAACGTAATCTGCAAGCAATGGAATAAATGCTGTGAATTTTAAGCCTGCAGTTGTACTTACAACCGAACCTTCAGGCAACCCGATTAAATCATCGTGGGTAATCCAACCCTTGTGGGTATGCCATTCCTTGCCCGGTGTAATGGTGAAGCTATAGAGCTTTCCTTTGGGGTCGGTTAACTGGATGCGATCTCCCGCTTTAAAGAAGCCATCTTTAGACACAGGCGCATCCTAGGCGAGGATGAGGTTCTATGTCGGTATCGCGCTGTATCGTCGCGCATCATGGAGCGCCTACGCCTATCACCCAGTCGGATCAATGACTTCACCAACTGTCCGCAACTCTACAAATACCGTGCGATAGACCTACTGCCTGAACCGCCAAG
>CAZSEW010000008.1:0-16376 GCA_964606025.1 uncultured Candidatus Planktophila sp. | reverse complement strand
AAATTGCGGGAGGTAAGAAGTAATGAAGCACATTCAAGAAATTACAAACCGCTACGTTCTTCCAACAATTGAAGAGAAGACGGCATACGGATACAAGCGCCTCGATCCATATACAAAGCTATTTGAAGAGCGCATCATCTTCCTTGGTCAAGCAATTGATGACACCGTTGCAAACGATGTTATGGCGCAGTTACTGACGCTGGAATCAATGGATCCAGATCGCGATATCTCGATCTACATCAACTCACCTGGTGGATCATTTACTGCGCTCACAGCGATTTATGACACGATGCAATTTGTTCGCCCGGACATCACAACAATCGGTCTTGGCCAAGCTGCATCTGCTGCAGCAATCATCCTTGCAGGTGGAACTAAGGGAAAGCGATACGGCCTAGAGCACTCACGCATTCTCATCCACCAGCCTTCATCAGAAGGTGGCGGACAAGCTTCAGATATCGAAATCCAAGCACGCGAAATTCTTCGTATGCGCGGACTCCTCGAGACAATGCTCGCGAAGCACTCAAATAAGAGCGTTGAAGAAATCGAGAAAGATATCGAGCGCGACAAGATTCTTACAGCGGCAGAAGCAGTTGAATACGGAATCATCGATAAGGTTATGGCTTCACGAAAGGCTAAGCCTCAGGCTTAATTTTTCATTACAGGGGAGCGTTCGGTTCGAATATGTTAAAGAAATATTTCGAACCGGGCGCTCTTCTCTCTTTTGTGGGATATCGAAATTTAATGATCTCCGGAATTCTCACAATGATTGCAATGTCAGCATTCCCGATTGCACTTGCCGTAACTGTTCTGGATGCAGGCGGCACGGCGACAACGCTTGGATTGATTTTGGCGGCACGCGTCTTATCTGGAGTCTTAATGGCTCCTATCGGTGGTGTTTGGGTGGATCGCCTTCCTAGGAAGACAATTTTGATAGTTGCAGATGGTTTCAGAGCTGTAATTGGAAGCATTGTTATCTTCTTCAACCCTGAGAACATCTCTATGTACGTACTTGCAGCAATCGTGATTCTTATGGGAATAAGTGATGCATTTGGATCACCTGCATCTTCAGCGATTATTCCAAGCCTCCTGCCAGATCATTTACTGCCTGCAGGAAATGTTTTGCGTGGAATTGCCATGAAAGGATCGATGATTGCAGGTCCCGGAATCGCCGGGATCATTGTGGTCTCACTTGGAACGCATGCAACATATGTAGCCACCTCATTGTTCTTCCTGGTGGGCGCAGCGCTCTTAATTCGTATAAATGAAGGCCCGGTTATTGCAGATCCTGAGAAGAAGAGTCATTTCACCAAAGAACTTCGTGAAGGGCTGCGCGTAGTTTGGTACTACAAATGGATCGCCGCGATGATTTTGATGGCTACTCTCCAACTAATGCTGGTCATCGGTGTTGAGAATGTTCTCCTGCCTGTCATTACAAAACGTGATTTTGGAACTGCATCTGTTTATGCAACATCAGCGGCGCTCTTTAGCGCTGGGGGAGCAATCTCGGCAATCTTCTTCATTAAGATAAAGGTGAAGAATCCAGGTTTAGTCTCTGTAGTCGTATGGGGTCTATTTATTCTCGCGCCACTTGTTCTTGCATTCCCTGCATCACGATGGATGATCTTCCTTGCCTACTTCGCAGCAGGTTTCTCAGTTGGCCCGTGGGAAGCATTCTGGGCAACGCAGGTGCAACGTGAAGTTCCGGCGGAGTATCAGGGAAGAGTTTTCAGTATTGATTACATGGGAACCTGGGGATTGATGCCACTAGGAATGGCTCTCGCCGGCCCAATGGTCACCCTCTTTGGAGAGCGGGAGCTACTGATTGGCGTAGCAATATTCCATCTAGCAATTTGCGCAGTTGTGCTTCTTGTGCCGGGCGTTAAAGAGATGA
This sequence comes from uncultured Candidatus Planktophila sp., assembly GCA_964606025.1. Taxonomy (GTDB): domain Bacteria; phylum Actinomycetota; class Actinomycetes; order Nanopelagicales; family Nanopelagicaceae; genus Planktophila. Next base: position 14,485 of record CAZSEW010000008.1, on the reverse strand, counting down.
AGTCATCTCGCCCGCCATATTCATCTATAGGCGAACAAAGTAAGGCTTGATTCACGCCTCATTATTGAGCGCGAAAAACTACTCTTTACCCATGTCCACACGAATTGGCGAGGCTAACGACCTCTTGAAATGTTCTTTCTGCGGAAAGACTCAGAAGCAAGTAAAGAAACTTATTGCAGGCCCTGGCGTCTATATCTGCGACGAATGCATCGAACTCTGTAACGAGATTATCGTTGAAGAACTCTCTGAAGCATCAACACTTGGCTTAAGCGAACTTCCAAAGCCACAGGCGATTTTTGAATTCCTTGATCAATATGTAATCGGTCAAGATCGCGCAAAGAAATCACTTTCCGTTGCGGTCTATAACCACTACAAGCGCGTTCAATCTGGCGATACTCGTAGCGAAGATGGAATTGAACTCGCGAAGTCGAACATCCTTCTCCTTGGCCCAACAGGTTGCGGTAAGACTCTGATGGCGCAGACTCTCGCACGCATGCTCAATGTTCCTTTTGCGATTGCAGATGCAACAGCTCTTACAGAGGCTGGATATGTCGGCGAAGATGTTGAGAATATTCTCCTGAAACTCCTTCAAGCTGCAGATTACGATGTGAAGAAAGCCGAAACAGGAATTATTTACATCGATGAAATCGATAAGGTTGCTCGCAAATCAGAGAACCCATCAATTACTCGCGATGTTTCAGGCGAAGGCGTTCAGCAAGCTCTCCTCAAGATTCTTGAAGGAACAGTTGCATCTGTGCCACCTCAGGGTGGCCGTAAGCACCCACACCAAGAATTTATTCAGATTGATACAACAAATGTTCTCTTTATCGTCGGCGGCGCATTTGCTGGCCTCGATAAAATTATCGAATCACGCAGCGGTTCAGCGGGTGTCGGATTCGGCGCAGAACTTCAAACAGCTGCAGAGAAGAATCGCAAAGATATCTTCGCCGATGTAATGCCTGAAGATCTACTGAAGTTTGGAATGATTCCAGAATTCATCGGACGTCTTCCAGTTCTTACAAGTGTAGAAAATCTCGACAAGCCTGCATTGATGCAGATTCTTACAGAGCCAAAGAATGCTCTTGTGAAGCAGTATCAGAAGCTCTTCGATCTCGATGATGTTGAACTTGAATTTTCACAGGATGCTCTAGAAGCTGTTGCTGATCTTGCACTCGACAGAGGCACTGGTGCGCGTGGACTACGTGCCATCATGGAATCAGTTCTCCTTGGCGTCATGTACGACATTCCAAGTCGCACAGATATCGCCAAGGTGACGATCGAGAAGGCATGCATTACTGAAAATGCTGCTCCTACCCTGGCACCTCGCACCGGCGATATTCCAAAGCGCTCCTCTCGTCGCGAGAAGAGTTCTGAGGAGAAAAGCGCTTAAAACGTAAACTAGACTGCGCTCTATGTCCTCCGATAAGCGCGAGCTAGCCTCGGCATTTACGCCGAACGAAATCGAAGGCCCTCTCTACAAAAAATGGCTTGATGCTGGGTACTTCACGGCAGATGCCAACTCTTCCAAAGAACCATTCACCATTGTTATTCCGCCTCCCAACGTAACGGGAAACTTACATATTGGTCATGCGCTCGATCAGACTCTTCAAGATTGTTTAACTCGCATGAAGCGTATGCAGGGATTTGAAGCGCTCTGGTTACCGGGCATGGATCACGCAGGAATCGCGACACAGAATGTTGTTGAAAAGCAGCTAGCTGCAAAAGGTCAGACTCGTCACGATCTTGGTCGCGAAGAGTTTGTAAAGAAAGTTTGGGAGTGGAAGGCCGAATCAGGTGGACAGATTCTCGGTCAGATGAAGCGCCTAGGCGATTCCGTTGACTGGTCTCGCGAAGCATTTACGATGGATGAGAATCTTTCACAAGCTGTACTTACAATTTTTAAGAAGTTATTTGATCAAGGGCTTATCTATCGCGCAGAGCGCATCATTAACTGGTGTCCTCGATGCTTAACCGCACTTTCAGATATTGAAGTAGAACACCAAGATGATGCTGGCGAGTTCGTCTCAGTTCGTTACGGCGAAGGCGAACAGAGCATCGTTGTTGCAACAACTCGTGCTGAGACGATGATGGGTGATGGCGCTGTAGCCGTGCATCCTGATGATCCTCGGTACAAGCACATGATCGGCACCGAAGTACTTTTACCTCTCGTAAACCGCATGATCCCAATCATCGCCGACGAACATGTCGATCCAGACTTTGGAACAGGTGCCGTAAAAGTAACTGCTGCACACGATCCAAATGACTTCGAGATGGCGATGCGCCACAACGTTCCTTTTGTTGTCATTATGAATGAGCACGGAGTCATGGATGGCACCGGAACTGAATTTGATGGAATGGATCGATTCGATGCTCGCGTTGCAGTTGTTGCAAAGCTTCGCGAATTAGGTCGAGTTGTTGAAGAGAAGCGCCCTTACATTCACGCAGTCGGTCACTGCTCTCGTTGCGATACAACAGTTGAGCCACGTTTATCTAAGCAATGGTTTGTAAAGGTTGAATCGCTTGCAAAGGCAGCCGGTGATGCTGTGCGTGATGGTCGAGTAAAGATTGAGCCAGAAGAACTTGCGCCACGATATTTTGATTGGGTAGATAACCTCAATGACTGGTGTATCTCACGCCAACTTTGGTGGGGACATCGCATTCCAGTTTGGTACGGACCAAATGGTGAAGTTGTAGTTGTTGGTCCAGGCGAGAACGCTCCAGCTGGATACACGCAAGATCCAGATGTTCTCGACACATGGTTCTCATCTGCGCTCTGGCCATTCTCAACTTTGGGTTGGCCAAATGAAACTGCCGATGTAAAGAAGTTCTACCCAACAAGCGTGCTTGTTACCGGTTACGACATCCTCTTCTTCTGGGTAGCGCGAATGATGATGTTCGGCCTCTTTGCAATGGATGGCGTTGCTCCTTTCTACACGATTGTTCTGCACGGTCTTGTGCGCGATCAATTTGGAAAGAAGATGTCCAAGTCTCGCGGCAACGTTGTTGACCCACTTGAATTCATTGATAAGTACGGTGCAGATGCACTTCGTTTCACTTTGGCACGTGGATCAAATCCCGGCAAAGACCAAGCGCTTGCAGAAGATTGGATTGCTGGTTCAAGAAACTTTGCTACCAAGCTCTGGAACGCGACTCGTTTTGCGATGATGAACGGTGCAACTGTTGAGGGAGAGCTGCCTGCCATTGATTCACTTACAGCAATTGATAAGTGGATTCTCTCGCGCCTCAGCGAGACCACAACGGAGTACACAGCACTTCTAGAGAGCTATGAATTTGCACGTGCATGCGAAGTTATCTATCACTTTGCTTGGGATGATCTCTGCGATTGGTACCTGGAACTTTCTAAAGAAACTTTCGCATCAGGAAATGCGGCGGCATCCCAACGCGTCCTAGGACATGTACTCGATTCACTTTTCAAATTACTTCATCCTGTTATGCCATTTATTACCGAAGAACTGTGGGTGACATTTACTGGAGGAGAGACCTTGGTAACTGCCGCTTGGCCAACTGCGGATTCAACGCACCTTGATACAAAATCTGCAGCACTGGTTGGGGAACTTCAAAAGGTAATTACAGAAGTTCGTCGCTTCCGTAACGACCAAGGCGTTAAGCCAAGCCAGAAGATTCCTGGTCGATTTATTGCACCAAGTGATGTTGCTGAATATTCAAACGCTATGGCATTCCTGCTTAAGCTTGAACTTAAAGATTTCACACCGAGTGCATCTGTTGAAATTGGTTCTATCAAGGTAGAGCTTGATTTATCTGGAACTGTCGATGTCGTCGCAGAGCGCGCTCGTCTTGAGAAAGATCTAGCGACAGCACAGAAAGATATGAAGACTGCGGAAGTGAAGTTAGGAAATGAAGGCTTCATGGCCAAGGCTCCTGCAAATGTTGTGGCAGAGATTAAGGAACGTATGGCTGCAACGTCTGCGGATATCGAACGCATTACCGCTCAACTGGCAGCCCTAAAGTAAATGGCTGAGATTTCACCGGAAGATCAGATTTTGATCGATGAGATTGAAAAGAAACTCTTAGCTCGCTGGCCTGAAACGCGCATTGAACCAACTCTTGAAAGAATTGCCGCTCTCGTTGATGTCTTAGGTTCGCCCCAACTTACCTACCCAACAATCCATATCGGTGGAACTAATGGGAAGACAACTACTTCCCGAATGATTGACTCGCTCTTATTCGAGATGGGTCTACGCACAGGGCGCTTTACAAGTCCGCACCTTGAGACCTATCTCGAGCGAATCTCCATTAACGGCCAAAATATTGATCCCAAAGCGATGATCTTCTCCTATCACGATATTGCTGCCTATCTAGATCTGATGGACTCTAAGTTCGAGCATCCAATCTCATTCTTCGAAGCGATGACAGCTCTCGCCTTTGTTGCATTTGCTGAACACCCTATTGATGTTGGCGTAATTGAAGTCGGCATGGGTGGCGAGTGGGATGCAACAAATGTTGTCGATGCAGATGTTTCTGTCATCATGCCGATTAATTTGGATCACACAGAATATTTAGGTGAGACCCTTACTGAGATTGCTCAGACAAAAGCTGGAATTATTAAGGAATCTGGCTTCGTAGTTCTTGCGCAACAAGAACCAGAAGCAGCGAAAGAGCTCTTGAAGAGAGCGGCAGCTATGGGAGCAGATGTTGCTCGCGAAGGTGTTGAGTATTCAGTTCTCTCGCGCTCATTGGCAGTCGGAGGACAGCTGCTGACTATTCAGGGCGCATCAGATACCTATGAAGATATTTTCCTTCCATTGCACGGAAAGCATCAAGCATCGAATGCAGCAGCAGCGCTTGTTGCAGTCGAAGCATTCTTCGGAGATCAAGAGTTAGATATTGAGGCAGTACGAGAAGGATTTGCAAATGTCACTTCGCCTGGTCGCTGCGAAGTAGTCCATCGCGACCCAACCATCATTCTCGATGCCGCACATAACCCACACGGAGCGGCAGCAATCGCCGAAACCGTTCAGAGTGAATTTACTTTTGATGAAGTTATTGGCGTAGTTGCGCCTATGGGAGATAAAGATATTCATGGAATCCTTCTCGAACTTGAACAGGTCATGGATTCAATTATCGTTACGGCGAATTCATCCTCTAGATCTACCCCAGTAGATAAACTCGAAAAAATTGCAATTGAGATCTTTGGAGCAGACCGAGTCTTCTCGGATGAAACTTTAGAGAAGGCGCTGGAACGTGCAATCAAGGATACGGTTCGACCTTTGAGCGATGACACGATTGGAATACTTGTCACTGGTTCCGTTGTTACAGTTGGTGAAGCTCGCAGTTATCTGCGTAGCAAGTTTTCGAAGGGGTAAGAGATGCGCGTTTTAGGTTCAGCAGTTCTTGTGATGGAATTTCTCGTGATGTGCTTTGCAATGTTGCTTGCCAAAGATAACCACGAGCCATCTACGGTAATTGCTGGCGCAATAATCGCCGTGCTCCTACTTCTCACCCCGGGACTTCTCAAGAAGCTCACAGGTTGGATTCTTGGTTCGATTCTTCAATTTTTGATGATCGCCTACGCGGTCGTGGTGCCTTCAATGGCCATAGTTGGTCTGATTTTCGGGGGACTTTGGATAGCTGCCATTGTGGTGGGGCGTAAGGGTGAGGCTGCCAGGGCCGCCCTCATGGCTTCACAGACTCCCAAGCCCTAATAGACTGCACCCGTGAGCATAGAAAAAACACTGGTCCTCGTTAAGCCCGACGGCGTGGCACGTGGTCTGGTCGGCGAAGTCATCGCTCGAATCGAAGCGAAAGGTTATGCAATCTCTGCTCTTCGCATGTTGCAAGCAGATCGCGCACTTCTTGAGAAGCACTATGCAGAACATCAAGGCAAGCCATTCTTCGAGCCTCTCGTTGAATTTATGATGTCCGGACCAATCGTTGCAATGGTTGCCGAAGGCAATCGCGTTATCGAAGGCTTCCGATCACTCGCCGGAGTAACTGATCCAACAGTTGCTGCACCCGGAACAATCCGCGGCGATCTTGCACGAGATCAAGGAACAAAGGTTGTACAAAATATTGTTCACGGTTCAGATTCACCAGAATCTGCAGCGCGCGAAATAGCTATCTTCTTCGAGGGGAAATAAATGTCTAACAGAATGTCATTCATTGGCCGCGATATGGCGGTTGACCTAGGTACTGCAAACACACTTGTCTATGTTCGCGGCCGTGGCATCGTGCTCAATGAGCCATCTGTTGTCGCAGTTAACCAAGACACTGGCGGCATTCTCGCTGTTGGACTCGAAGCAAAGAAGATGATCGGCCGCACACCTGGCAACATCGTTGCAATTCGCCCGCTGAAGGATGGAGTTATCGCAGACTTCGATACAACAGAGCGCATGCTCCGTTACTTCATCCAAAAGGTGCACCGTCGCAGTTACTTAGCTAAGCCAAGAATTGTTGTCTGCGTACCATCAGGTATCACAGGTGTTGAACAGCGCGCAGTTAAGGATGCTGGATATGCAGCGGGCGCTCGCAAGGTTTACATTATTGAAGAGCCAATGGCTGCAGCTATTGGTGCAGGACTTCCGATTCACGAGCCAACGGGAAATATGGTTGTCGACATCGGCGGTGGGACAACCGAAGTTGCTGTGATCTCTCTAGGTGGAATTGTTACTGCGCTCTCAATCCGTATCGGTGGAGATGAGCTCGATCAATCGATTATTAACTGGACTAAGCGCGAATACTCATTGCTTCTCGGTGAGCGCACAGCTGAAGAAATCAAGATGGCTATTGGCTCTGCATACCCACTTCAGGGAGAAAACGATGCAGAAATCCGTGGACGCGACCTTGCAACAGGTCTACCAAAGACTATCGTTGTAACAGCTGCAGAAATTCGTAAAGCTCTTGAAGAGCCGGTAAATCAGATTATTAACGCAGTTAAGGCAACTCTCGATAAGTGCCCACCAGAACTTTCATCAGATCTCATGGATCGTGGAATCGTTCTTACAGGTGGCGGCGCACTACTTAAGGGACTTGATGAGCGTCTTCGCAAAGAGACAGGAATGCCAATTCATATTGCAGACCGCCCACTCGATGCTGTCGTCGAAGGTTCAGGAAAATGTATTGAAGAGTTCGAAGCCCTTGAAAAGGTTTTGATCTCCGAGCCTCGTCGATAGGTAATCACAAGTGCGCTACGGCGGCGACAACCGCGGTCGCTTACTCATAATCGTTCTGAGTGTTACCTCGCTATTTCTTGTAACCCTTGATCTTCGCGGTGTTGCCGTTATCGATGGAGTTCGCACCGGAACTCAAACCGCCCTGACTCCATTTCAAAAAGCAGGTTCTTGGGCGCTGACTCCGTTAAAAAACTTTGTTTCTGATGTAACTCACCTCGGAAGAACCCGTAGTCAGATAAACAGATTGAAGGCCGAAAATGAGAGCCTTCGCAGCAAGCTGCAGAATCGAAAAGTTGCCGATGCTCAACTTGGTCAACTGAAGAAAGTTTTGGATTTAGCAGGTAAGGCTGAGTACAAAGTTGTTAGCGCTAGGGTGATATCACAAGGATCGAGCACATCCTTTACCCAGACCATCACTATCGATGCTGGTACTTCTTCGAATATCTCCGAGAACATGACTGTGATCTCGGGTTATGGTCTTGTTGGAGTAGTAAAGAAGGCTTACTCAAATAGCGCACTCGTACAACTTGCATCAGATCCAGCATTTAAAATAGGCGCCCGTATCGCTGGCACTCAGCAAATTGGAATTCTCAGTGGGCAAGGAAGTCGTAAAGGCGTCTTGCAATTGCTTGATAATTCGACCGAGGTACAAGTTGGCGATGTCCTTCTGGCACGCGGTAGCCAAAATGGGCGGCCATTTGTACCTGGTGTCCCGATTGGCGTCGTTACGAAGGTCGATAACTCAGCAGGTGCTGTATCTCAGACCGCAGATGTTAAGTTCTATTCAAACTTTTCGACCCTGGGCGTTGTTTCGGTTGTAGTTTCAAATCCAAAATCTGATCCACGAGATGCACTTGTTCCACAAAAACCAAGACCCACACCTATTCCGACAGTGACCGTCTATGCCGACCCAGCGCTGGCTTCTCCATCTCCATCTCCAAGTTCAAGTAATTCAAGTTCAAGTAGGTAACAATGTCGATACGTAGATACCTGCTCTCATTCCCAATCTTCATCTTCATCTTTATTGTGCAGGAAGCGTTTATTACTCAACTACGAATCCCATTTGCGGGTTTCTCGCTATTGCTGATTGTCGCTCTCATCTGGGCAGCGCTTAGTACTCCCGAGATCGGAGCGCTCACCGGATTCGGTGCCGGACTTCTTATGGATTTATCTCAGACAACTCCTGGTCCCATGGGACAGTGGACTTTGGTGATGATTCTTGCTGGATTCTCCGTGGCATTCCTGGGGTATGGCGATGACAATATTCGAGCCAATCCAATCAACATTGTATTGCTCACAACAGTGGGTGTTGTTGCAAGCCAATTTATATTCCTTCTATTTGGAGTAATGCTTGGGCAGGAGATTGGTAGCGCGAGCCATATCATCTTCATCTTTGCAGGTTCGGCTTTCTGGACTGCACTTGTGAGTCCGCTTATCGTAAAGGTAATTAGCTTTATTCATGCAAATGTCTTTGGTTCGAGATCACTCATATGAATCAACGCGCACGTCTTAATCTCTTAGTAATTCAGATCTTTATCGCATCACTCATGGTTGCACTTCTTGGAAGGCTCTTCTATCTTCAGGTTGCTGCAGGTCCGGTCTATAAAGATGCAGCGCTTAGCATTCAAAGTCGCGACGTAGTAACTCCTGCAAATAGAGGCTTGATTGTTGATTCATCAGGAGTTCCTCTCGCTCTCAACAGAGTTGGGCTCGCAATTACCGTTGATAGAGCGAAGATTGATAGGTTGCCGGATAAAGGTGAAGCGGTAATACGTAATCTTGTGATTCTCCTTGATTTAAAGTTTAAAGATGTATGGCAGAGAACGCGCCTCTGTGGCGAGTTGCCAAAGGGAGAAAGAGCAGGATGCTGGACAGGTTCCCGCTTCCAACCAATTCCGATTACGAAATCTGCAGATCCAGAGTTAGCGCTTCGAATTGTGGAACGTTCAGATAGATACCCAGGAATTTCTGCAACACCTGTTGCCATCCGCAACTACCCAAACACACTTGGCTTCAATGGTGGCCACGTAATGGGTTATGTCGGACCGCTTACCGAAGAAGACCTTGCTGGTGGAAATGGTCGCTCTTACTTTAGATCAGAGCAGATTGGTAAGTCAGGGCTTGAAATTCAATATGACGAGTATCTGCGTGGAGTTCCGGGAATTAAAACTTTTATTGTTGACCGGAAAGAAGCAGTAACGAGCACTAGTCAGAATACAAAGCCAGTTGCAGGAAAACATCTGGTCACAAGTCTTGATGTGCGACTTCAATCAGCAACAGAGAAAGCGCTTGGGGAAGCGGTGCTACGCGCCCGATCATCGGGATATCCAGCCGATGGTGGAGCTGCAGTTGTCATGGATGTTCGTAATGGTCAAATCTTAGCTATCGCGTCCTACCCAACATTCGACCCGAATGCATACGAACGTGGCCTAACTGTTGCCGAGGCAAATGCTTTATATAGCGAAGCCAAGGGAGTTCCTGCACTTAATCGTTCGCTTCAATCTCAGTATGCACCAGCGTCGACATTTAAAGCGGTCTCATTGATTGCCGCCAAAGATGCAGGTTATGACTTAAATAAGAGTTACGCATGCCCATCTGAAGTAGAGGTGGGAACTCGTAAATTCCAGAACTTTGAAAGTAAAGCGTTAGGAACTATTGGCTTGAAAAAGGCGATGGCGGTTTCTTGCGACACAATTTGGTACCGCATCGCCTTTGACGAATGGCTTCGCGATGGTGGCCTGAAACCGAAATCATCACCAAACGACTACTTCTTTAAGGCTGCAGAGCGATTCCAGATGGGAGAGAAGACCGGTGTAGATCTTCCTTCAGAATCCACTGGTCGACTTGCAAATCGCGAGTGGCGTAAGCAATGGCATGAGCAGAATAAGGATTTTTATTGCAACTATAAGAAGCGCGCGACTAAAGCACAGCAGACAGCATTCTTGTTACAACTTGCGCGGGAGAACTGTCTCGATGGCGACAAGGTTCGCGCCGGCGACGCGGTGAACTTCTCAATCGGTCAGGGTGATTCTGTCGTTACTCCCATTAAATTGACGCAGATGTATGCTGCAATTGCCAACGGAGGAACAATCTGGCAGCCAACTGTGGCAAAGGCAATCGTGAATACTGAAGGAAAAGTAATTAAGGAGTTTGAGGGAAAAAAGCTTGGCGATATCGGAGTAGATAAGAAGACTCTCACATTCTTACAAAGCGCTTTGCATGAAGTTACCTTGACCGGTACTTCTGCGGGATTGTTCTCCAAGTTCCCTATCCAAACGGCAGGTAAAACTGGTACCGCTCAAGTCTTCGGAAAAAATGCAAATGGATCGGCCAAGGCCGATACTTCTTGGTATGCATCGTATGCGCCTTACAAGAATCCCCAGTACGCCGTTGTGATGATGGTAAGCCAAGGTGGTTTCGGTGCAAGTACATCTGGTGCAGGAGTGAAGAAGATCTACGAAGCACTCTTCGGAGTCCAAGGAGGCGCGGTAAATCCTGAGCTTTCTCTCTTTCCTAAAGGTAAACCACCAGTAAAGTTGCCAAAGATTTCACCAGCAACAAAGCCGGCAGCATCGATTCTTAATCCGAAGGGAAGTGACGAAAAGTGACAACTGTTGCAAACCGGAATCCTTATCGTCGCGCGCGCAGTAAGTCCTTCTTTGACGGTTTTGACCCAGTGTTAACTGGTGCAGTAGCCGCCTTGCTGGTTATTGGAACCCTTTTAGTTTATGCAGCCACGCGTGATTGGTATGCGACAAATGGCCTCGATCCTGAGTATTACTTAAAGCGCCATGTAATCAATATCGTGATCGGGATTGCGTTAGCTTGGGGAACAACGTTTATTGATTATCGAATACTTCGTGCATATACGCCCTTTATCTGGATTGCCGGCGTTCTGGGGTTAATTTTTGTTCTCATTCCTGGCGTTGATAGTGAAGTTAACGGTGCAAAGGCATGGATTCCACTTCCTGGGGGATTCCAGATTCAACCGGCAGAGATTGCCAAGATCTCAATCATTATCGGAATCTCAATGTTGCTTTCAGAGAGAACTCATAACAGTGATGAACCAAGTACAAATGACATCTTGAAAGCGCTGGCCGTGGCTGCCATTCCAATTCTTCTCATTTTGCAACAGCCAGATATGGGTAGTGTTTTCATTATTAGCGCCTCAGTCGTAACAATCTTGGCAGTATCCGGTGCCCCAACACGTTGGGTTGTTGGTCTCATCCTTCTTGCAGTCATCGGTGGCTTTGTCGCAACTAAAACTGGAGTGATTAACGAGTATCAGGTAAAACGATTACAGGCATTCGTTGATCCCAATGCAGATTCACAAGGTTCGGGATACCAATTGCGTCAGGCACGCATCACAGTTGGTTCAGGTGGGTTAATTGGCACAGGGCTATTTGATGGCCCGCAAACGAATGGTCGCTTTGTTCCAGAACAACAAACTGACTTTATCTTTACAGTTGCCGGAGAGCAGCTCGGCTTTATTGGAAGCGGTGCAATTATTCTTTTACTACTAACAATTTTGATGAGAGCCTTTGGAATTGCACGAAGATCGACGGACCCCTACGGGATGCTTGTCTGTACCGGCGTAATCGCATGGTTCGCATTTCAAATATTTGAAAATATCGGAATGACTCTCGGGCTGATGCCTATGACGGGCGTACCGCTGCCCTTCCTTTCTTATGGCGGCTCAAGCATGTTCGCCAACCTGATTGGTTTTGGACTCCTGCAGAATGTTCACGCGAGCCACCGCGGTTAAATCACGCTCAAAATAGCCATTGGCTCATTTCATCTGTCATACTTCAGCCAACAGTTCAGCGCGGCCAGCGATCCTTATCGCGCCTGCGGCGGACTAAAGAAAAGATTTACATACAAGATTTGCTCAGAGTTTTAACACAATAATGAGCCACGAGAATGCGTATAGCTAGAACAATCTAGAAGGTACGCGCTAAAGGATTTGGTGCCATGGCTATCGAGCCAAAATCACCGCGCAAACGTGCGGTAAAGAAGAGTAAGAGCAAAGAAACTTCACCTGAGGTCGCAGATATTGCGACATCGGAAGCGGACGCAACACCTAAGACTCGCAAGAAGGCTGCTGCAATTCCAGTACCTATCTTCCAAGCCGCCCCTGTTGATGCAGTGGCGCCTAAGCGCGCAAAGAAGGGCGCTGCTAAGTCAGAGGCGAAATCAACAAGTAAAGATTCAGATAAGAGCGAAGGCTCAGAAGAGCAGAGTTCAGCTACTTCAGATTCAGATGATTCTGATTCACGTGGTGGTCGCAATCGCCGTCGCCGTCGTGGTGGTCGCGGTCGTCGCAAGCCACAAGGCGAAGGCGCTGATTCACAAGAGGGCTCTGATAGCGAGTCAGAAGATTCAGCTGAGAATTCCGAAGATGGCGCAGAGAGCACAACACATCGCCGCCGCCGCCGTCGTCGCGCATCAGGTGACGATGTCACTCCAGGTGAAGTCATTGATGAAGATGGCGTAGTAACAGTTGTTAAGGTCCGTGAAGTCCGCGAGAAGAGCGAGCGTCCTGCACGTGATCGTTCAGAGCGCGGAACTCGCAATCGTCGCGATCGTGATCGTGGCCGCAACGATTCTCGCGAATACCGTGAGCCATATCGTCGCCGCGGAACAATCATTACAGATGGTGAATTCCTAGCCCGCCGTGAAAATGTCGACCGTGAAATGGTTGTTCGCCAAATTGGTGACCGCATTCAGATCGCAGTTATCGAAGATAACGTGATGGTTGAGCACTATGTAAATAGAAATGCCAACGTCTCCTACGTCGGAAACGTTTATCTAGGTCGCGTTCAGAATGTGCTTCCATCGATGGAAGCTGCCTTCGTTGATATCGGCAAGGGTCGCAACGCTGTTCTCTATGCAGGTGAAGTTAATTGGGATGCAGCAGGTATCTCTGAATCTGAACCACGCAAAATTGAGATGGTTTTAAAGACAGGTCAACCAGTTCTCGTTCAGGTAACGAAGGATCCAATCGGTCAGAAGGGTGCTCGCCTTACAAGCCAGATCTCCCTTCCTGGTCGATATGTTGTCTACATTCCTGGCGGCGGAATGAGCGGAATTTCAAAGCGCCTTCCGGAGTCAGAGCGCACACGCCTCAAGGCAATTTTGAAGAACCTTATTCCTGATACTGCTGGAGTAATCGTTCGTACTGCAGCTGAAGGTGTTTCAGAAGTGGAACTCACTGCAGATGTAGAACGCCTAAAAGCGCAGTGGGAAGATATTTATCAGAAATCTGAGAACCCTAACTTCCATGCACCTGCACTTCTGCTCTCTGAACCAGATCTTGCAGTCCGCGTTATCCGCGATATCTTCAATGAGGATTTCCGCAAACTCATCATTCAAGGCAACGAGGCGTGGGATGAGATCACCTCATACCTCGGCTCGATTGCTCCTGAGCTTGTGACAAAGATAGAGAAGTACTCAGGATCTGGCGATTTGTTTGCTGATTACCGAGTTGAAGAACAACTCGCTAAGGCATTTGATCGCAAGGTTTATCTACCTTCAGGTGGATCACTTGTTATCGACCGCACCGAAGCGATGGTTGTAATCGACGTTAACACTGGAAAATTCATCGGTAAGGGTGGAAACCTCGAAGAGACAGTAACAAAGAACAACTTAGAAGCTGCAGAAGAAATTGCACGCCAACTACGTCTTCGCGACTTAGGTGGAATCGTTGTTATCGACTTTATCGATATGGTTCTTGAATCAAACCGTGATGCCGTTCTTCGCAGACTAGTTGAATGTTTAGGTCGCGATCGCACCAAGCACCAGGTTGCAGAAGTGACATCTCTCGGACTTGTTCAGATGACTCGTAAGCGCGTAGGACAAGGCTTGATTGAAGCATTCTCAACAACATGTGATTCATGTAATGGTCGCGGAATTCATATTCATATGGATCCGGTGAAGATGAAGGCTCCAATGCCGCAGGTAAATTCACAGACTGCACATCATCCAGATGTTGATGAACCGGATGTCGATGATGCTGCCGCAACAGATCATGAATTCCGCGAGACTCTCAATGAAGAGGCTCCAGAGGAAGCAGAAGCAGTCACAACTCCTAAAGGAAAGCGCCGCCGTAGGGCAGCGAGTTCAGGGGTTATCACCGCTTAGATTTAAGGGGCGAAAGCCCAATTTGACCCCAAGGGGGCGAAATCCGTACCCTTAGCGTCTGCCTGGCCACTTGTGCATAGGCGCAGAGATTAGAAGAACTGAGGCAATGAGCATGTACGCAATCGTTAAAGCTGGCGGACGCCAGGAGAAGGTAACTGTTGGCGAGACCATCACCGTCGATCGCATCGACGCTG
>CAZSEW010000007.1:0-16513 GCA_964606025.1 uncultured Candidatus Planktophila sp. | reverse complement strand
GCGCATTCTGGTTACAGGGTGGCGACTGCGCCGAGACCTTTGCATCTGCAACAGCAGATTCAATCCGTAATCGCATTAAGACAATTCTGCAGATGGCTGCAGTTCTCCAGTATTACTCAAGTCTTCCTGTCATCAAGGTTGGGCGCATGGCTGGCCAGTTTGCCAAGCCTCGCTCAAACGATATGGAGACTCGTGGTGATATAACACTTCCCGCATATCGCGGAGATGCAGTCAACGATATTGAATTCACCGAGAGCTCACGTACTCCAGATCCACAACGTCTGGTACGTGTCTACAACACATCTGCTGCAACTCTTAACTTAGTTCGCGCATTTACTCGCGGTGGTTTTGCTGATCTTCGCCAAGTTCACGAGTGGAACAAGGGCTTTATTCGTGATTCACAGTTCGGCGAGAAGTACGAGCAGATGGCAACTGAAATCGGTCGTGCATTGGCATTTATGGAATCAGCTGGAGTAGATCCAGAGCAATTTAAGGCTGTTGATTTCTATGCCAGCCACGAAGCTTTGATTATCGAATACGAGAAGGCGCTGACTCGTATCGATTCACGTACTCAGCTTCCTTACGATGTTTCAGGCCACTTTATCTGGATCGGCGAACGCACACGTCAGCTCGATGGAGCACACGTTGATTTCGCCTCAAAGGTTCGTAACCCAATCGGCGTCAAGCTTGGACCAAAGTCGACTGTTGAAGATGCACTTGCTCTGATTGCAAAGCTCAATCCAGATAACGAACCAGGTCGCATCACATTTATTACACGTATGGGCGCAAAGACAATTCGCGAGGCGCTTCCTGCACTTGTTGATGGCGTCACCAAGAGTGGAGCAAACGTTCTCTGGGTCTGCGACCCGATGCACGGAAATACATTTGAATCTAAGAATGGATACAAGACCCGTAACTTTGAAGATGTTCTCGATGAAGTACGTGGCTTCTTCGAAGTACATAAGAAGCTCGGCACTCACCCAGGTGGAATCCATATTGAACTCACTGGTGACGATGTAACCGAGTGCCTCGGCGGCGGAGATCAGGTTTCTGAGAAAGATCTCGAGTCACGCTATGAGACAGCGTGCGATCCACGCCTCAATCATTCGCAATCACTCGAGCTCTCATTTTTGGTTGCTGAAATGTTGCGCGACCGCTAATTTAGCGAGCGTGACCCTGCTCCTCTCCAGCCTCGATACACCGGTCGGAACTCTCAACCTCATCGCTGATGAGCAGTTACTACTTGCGGCAAACCTCTCAAACCTCAAGGCCCTTCAAGAAAGCCTTGATTCTCGTTATGAGAATCGTGAAATCAAAAAGGTAAAGAAGATTCCCGTAATCACAGATCTCATTAGCGATTATTTTGATGGAGATATATCTGCGCTCAATGCAATTAAGGTAAGCCAACCAGGTGCTCCTTTTTCGCAGGAAGCTTGGAAGGTGATGAAGAAAGTACGGCCTGGATCTGTTATCTCTTACGCCGAGCTCGCAGACCGAGCGGGAAGTCCAAACGCTGTTCGAGCCGCAGGAAGTGCATGTGCAAAGAACGCAATCGTTATTGTCGTTCCATGCCATCGCATCGTAAAGACTGGGGGAGCGCTCGGCAATTACGCCTATGGTTTAAATAAGAAAGAGTGGCTACTTCGCCACGAGGGCGCGCTTTAGAATTTCAATTGCTGCATCACATTGTGTATCTGTGAAATCTAAATGAGTTACAAGACGGGCATAGTGCGGGCCTAGTGCACTTATCCAGAGTCCAGCTTCTTTGCAACGGGCGGCAAGATCTGCAGCAGAGATTCCAATCTTCGACAGCTCGAGTCCCACGATATTTGTCTCAACCTTTGCTGGATCAACGAGTGATGAATCAACTGCATGCAGTGCAGTAGCAATCTTCTTTGCACGAGCATGATCTTCGGCCAAACGCCCAATGTTGTTATCAAGTGCGTAATGCCCAGCGGCAGCCAAAATTCCTACCTGTCGCATTCCGGCGCCATATCGCTTACGCCAGATGCGAGCTTCAGCAACGCGTGCCTTTGTGGAAAGCATGACCGATCCAACCGGTGCGCCTAAGCCCTTAGAGAGACAGACACTGATGGTGTCGAAGTGCTTGCCGAACTCTAGAAAGGATGTTCCGGAAGCGACGTGTGCATTCCAGATTCGAGCACCATCTAGATGCATAGCAATTCCACGAGCATGTGCAAGGGCTGCAAGTTTTTCGATCTCTGCGATTGGCTGCACTGTTCCGCCACCAAAGTTATGTGTGTTCTCCACAGCAATGGCAGCGGTAGAAACTAAGTAAGGCCCCGCATTTTCGTGGGCGATAGCCAGCGCATCATCTGCAACTAGGAGCCCATCTTTTGAAGGCCATGTACGAGTTGTAATTCCACTAAATGTTGCTGCTGCGCCAAGTTCTGCACGGACAATATGTGAGCGAGTTTCAACTAATAACTCTTCACCTGGTTTTACCAAAGTGCGGATAGCTAATTGATTTGCAAGTGAGCCAGTAGGGCAGAAGAGGCCTGCCTCTTTACCGAAGAGTGCAGCTACGCGTTCCTCAAGAGAATTAACAGTTGGGTCATCGCCATAGACGTCATCGCCGACAGCGGCAGCGGCAATCGCAGCGCGCATGCCTTCACTTGGTTGAGTGACGGTATCGGAACGAAGATCAATAGCCATGATTATTTGCCCTCCTTGAGGACAATCATAAACATAGCTGCCATCACTAGAACCCCGCCGATAAGAGCGCGAAGTGAGAGGGTTTCACCGCCAAAGATCACGGCAAAGAGAGCGGCGAAGACAACTTCCATCGTCAATATGACAGCGACCTTTGTTGCAGTCATATGCGCCTGTGACCAAGTCTGCACAACGAAGGCGACAGCGGTGCTGAAGACGGCGGTATAGATAACAACCCACCAAACAGTGGCATCAGGTGGCACTTCATACCCTTGGGCAAATGAGATGACACCTGTTGCTAGTGCACATGTTGCAAGCTGCACAATCGTCATTGCATAAGCATCGAGGCCGTTACTCCAGCGACTTAAAGCAATAATGTGCGCAGCAAATGCAATCGCACAGAGAAACACAAGGAATTCGCCAAAGCCCAAGCTCCAGCCCCTTAGAGAGAGGAGAGCAAGGCCTACCGTTGCAATCGCAACACAACCCCATGTAAATCTTGTAACTCGCTCCTTGAGAAGCAGAGATGCAAGTAGTGGAGTTACGACGATGTACAAGCCGGTGATAAATCCAGTGATGGCAGCACCTGTGAGTGCCAGACCCAAGGTCTGCAAAATGTAACCAGCTGCAAGAAAGAGACCGGCGATAAATCCTTTTCGTAATACTTCGCGATTGATTGCCTTGAGAACAGATGGCTTAATCAAGAGCATGACAACAACAGCGAGTGAGAAACGAGAGAAGAGGAAGCTATTGACGCTCTGTCGCTCGATGGCATCTTTCATGACAACAAATGCAAGTCCCCATGATGCAGAGACAAGTAAGAGCGCCCATGGTGCAAGGCGTAAACGAAGTGCGTGAGCGGGACTCATCCACGCAATTTCTTCAGGAGCGCAATCTCTGCCCCGTGCTCTGGTTCCATTCCAGGAGTTTCAAGAATCAAAGGTGCATTGGCAACAGCTGGATGTTTCATCAACTCTTTAAATGGATCGACTCCGATAAAGCCTTCGCCGATATTTTGATGGCGATCCTTGAGCGCCCCGCAAACATCCATCGAATCGTTGGCGTGAATTAACTGGATGCGCTCTGCGCCAGCGACTTCTACAAGTAGGTCGAGAGTCTCTTTCATGCCACCCTTCTTAGCGATGTCATGTCCTGCAGCAAAGACGTGGCAGGTATCGAGACAGATGCCAACCTTTGGATGGTATTCAAGTGCTTTGAGATAATGCTCAAGATCTTCTAGTCGCTTAACGAGCGATTGCCCTTGTCCAGCTGTCGGTTCAAGCAATAAATAAGGTGCATCATCAGTAAGCGCCTCGAGAATCGGCATCATTCCCTTGTTGATCTGCTTCCATGCCTTATCTACAAAATCTTCATTCACCGCCGACCCGGTATGTACGACAACGCCAAGTGCGCCAATCTCTTTTCCCCGCTTAAGTGAATACTCTGTTGAAGCCAGTGAGTTCTTATAGGTGCCTTCTGTAGGTGAACCCAAGTTGATCAGAAAAGGTGCGTGAACATATGTTTCGAGATCTAGCGCTGCAGCTTTCTCGCGAAAGAGCGCATCTGCTTCATGATTAGTCTCTGGCATCGCCCAGCCGCGGGGATTGGAGGTAAATACCTGAATCGCTTCCGCGCCGGTGAGTTCGGCATATGCGATAGAACGCTTAGCCATTCCACCTGAAGTAGGAGTATGGGCGCCGATGCGAGGTTTCTTCACCTGCTTAACCTACCGTGATGGTTACAGTGCCGCCACGTTTCACCTTGCTGCCAACCTTAGGAGAGATATTTGTAACCTTCTTAATCGCCTTCTTGCCAATCTTCTTCACGGTTACCTTAAGTCCCAAATCTTTAAGAGTTTGAGCAGCCTTAGCTTCCTCAACTGAGAAGAGATTTGGGATATATGTATATTGAGATCCCTTAGAGACAATCAATTCAACTTTAGAACCCTTATCGGCTTCCTTGCCGCCGGCAGGTGTTTGAGAGATAACCTCACCAAAAAGTCTGGTCTCGCTAAAGTCATACTTTTGCTTCACATCAAAGCCTGCTTCAGCGAGTTCATTGAGTGCTTGTTCTGAACTCTTTCCGACATAGGATGCAATCGCAACTTGCTCAATACCTTTAGAGACAATGATGATGAACTTAGAGTTTCTCTTAACGTTCTCACCAGCAGCTGGTTTTGAGCCAATGACATAACCCTTTGGAATTTCTGTGTTGAACTCTTGTACAAAAGGTTCAATTTTGATTGGAAATTTCGAAATGAGGTTCTTTGCTGCTTGCGGTTTAAGACCAGTTAATTGTGGAATCAGGAAGCGCTCAGGGCCCTTTGACACAACCAGATTGATATTGCCGCCTTGCTCTACTCGCTTTCCAGCTGCTGGATTTGATTCAATGACGTAGCCCTCTGGAATCTCTTCACTAAAGCGCTTTTCTACAACGACAAAAGTGAGGCCAAGAGGATCTAGAACTGACTTTGCCTCTAATTGTGTTGCTCCAACAGTTGATGGAACAACGACACGAGAACCTGGACCAATAAGTGCATACCAACCGAAGACACCGACAGAGACTGCGAGTCCAAGTGCGATCCAACGATTTCGACGCACGCGCTTGCTCGCCTTCTTTCGCTTGGCAACTTGAGCAGTTGTCTCCTTCTCTTTAGGAACAGGAATCGTTGCTGTCAGCTCTTTAATCTTTTTTCTCAAGTTTTTGGGTGCTTTCTTTGGTCGCATGGGGGCAATTGGAATATCAAGTTCAAGACTTAATTGTTTCTCTTGAGGATTAAGTGATTGCAGTTCTTGATGGAAGATTGCGGCATCACGTGGCCTTTGATCCGGATCAGAACTTGTGGCACGGTAAATCAAATCATCAAGGGCATCTGGAACACCTTCAACGAATTCACTAATTCGCGGAACTCGATTATTGACATGCATATATGCAATCTGAATCGGCTCAGCACCTTCGAATGGCTTCTTGCCAGTAAAGATTTCAAAGGCGGTGATGCCTATCGAATAGACATCGCTCCGTGAATCTGCAATCCCACGCTGCACTTGTTCGGGGGAGAGGTAGGAGACGCTTCCCAAGATAACGCTGGATTCAGCAGTCATTGTCGATCCAAGTAAAGGACCTTTAGCTAGCCCAAAGTCTGCAATCTTTACGCGACCTTCTTTAGAGATCAAAATATTTTCAGGCTTGATATCACGATGAACAATCCCGAGTTTATGTGCAGCGCCAAGGGCACTTAACACTGGCAGAAGGAATTTCACGCCATCACTTACAGAGAGTTTTCCTTGTTCGTTGAGATAGTCGCGAAGAGTATGGCCTTCAATCATCTCCATCACGAGAAAGATCGCAGGAGTTCCGCTCTGATTCCAACCTTGATCCTGTACAGCGACGATATTGGGATGTGATAGCGCCGCCGCCGCTTTTGCTTCGCGGATAAATCTCTCTACAAATTGTTCATCTTGCGCAAGGTGCGCGTGCATGATCTTGACGGCAACTTTGCGATCGAGGCGAGTATCGATGGCTTCATAGATGCTCGCCATGCCACCGTTGGCCATCTGGCGGATGAGCTGATAACGCCCATCTATAAGCTCGCCGGTCAGGTCAGACATGGAGCGAATTCTATGTAGTCAGTATGAAATCAGCTGCGTTCTGAGTGCCTTCACGCGCAAAGTGTTGCTCTTGTTGCGCAAGCCACTTCTGCATCTGCTCTTTTATTGAATCTCCATCGCGTGAAATAACTCGTTCTAATCCCAACGAGTGATCGATATCAATCCAGAGTAGAGCTGTTAATTCATCACGTGTAGCAATCTGGCCACTACCGACTCCTTCAAGAATAATCAGATCTGCTTCGGGAATCTCCTGTGCTTCGTTAAATTGAGATCTGGCCCAGTCATATTTCGAGAACTTCACTTTTTTACCAGCCTTATGTGAAGAAACGATTTGTGTGAGAGTCTCTGAAAGCTGGGGACCCAGTGCGTTCTGCCAGCCGTCATAGAGATCATCCATATGAACAATCTGTACCTTTACATCCTGCGCAAGAGCAAGAGCTAGGTTTGTTGCCAGAGTTGTTTTCCCGGCCCCAGCAGGTCCATCAATTGCGATGACTGATTTTGAGGAACCTTTACAGAGATCTAATAGCGCTGCGGTGAGCTGCATACCATTTACTCCAACCGAGAGCTGCAAGAACTGTAAACACGACATAAAGCAACGTTGTGAAGAGAAGTCCTTGAGATGCGTAGAGCGCAACGTAACCAGCATCGACAACGAGCCAAAGTACCCAGCTCTCATACTTCTCGTAGACCATCAACATCTGAGCTGCAAAACTTCCAAAGAAGAGAATTGCATCAACGTAGGTAGATGCGGCGCCCAAAGATTTAAGAACTGGAGCAAGTGCAAGAGTTGCTAGGAGAATAGATGCGATGATGACAATTCGGTATCTGTTGGTAAGAGGACCAGGCTTTGCGCCCGTTGGTTCCCATCCGAACCAGCCGAGAATTGCGGCGATGATAAAGACTATTTGAAGAGCGGCACTTGCGTAGAGGTCGTATTGCAAGAAGAAGACTCCATACAACGCGCTGCTGAGCGCCCACCATGGCCAGGTAATTCTTTTTCCTGTTATGCCAAGTGCGACGCCAATGAATGAAACTATCGACGCAACAAATTCCAAATAAGAGACTTCATAGCCCCATGCAGTGAAAAAAGTGGAGAACATATCTGTACCTCAATTTCTAGATCCGCATTACCGGACCAGTCAGACGGTCGACTTCAATGAAGTCCTCTCAGCCACCTTGGCTCCCGTTGCTACTACTTTAGCGAATACGTGCAGCAATTGCCTGCAGATACGCCAAACCTGCCACTCGTGCCCGACGGCCCGTTGATGTCTTTGCTCGCTTATTAAATACGTCATAACCAATCGCTTCGACTTCGTCCACGATTCCGCAGTAGAGCTCGCTTGCTGCTCGGATACAAGGACGAGAGGTCTTATCAAGGTATGCGATACCTACATTTGCCTCTTCTTGAAGCGAACGAACGCGAGCAATCTGGAACTTTAGCGCCTCAACAATTTCAGGAGTTAAGACCCTACGTTCTAGCATCGCGCGATCGACGCCAAAGCGAGCTAGTTCATCGAGCGGAAGATAAACGCGACCACGGTCTAAATCTTCGCTGACATCGCGAATGAAGTTGGCCAATTGAAATGCAATACCGAGTTTCTTCGCCGCCTCAAAAGCTCGTTGATCTGAATACCCTAATATTGGAACCATCTCTAGGCCAATAACTGCAGCAGATCCGTAGACATATTCGAGAAGAGCGTCGTAGTTCTGATATTCAGTGACTGTTAAATCCATCTCCATGGAATGTAAGAAATCTACAAAGTGCTGATGAGGGATATCAAATTTGCGAGCGGTATCGACAAGTGCGCGACCAATATGGTCTGTACTTGTTCCTTTCTTGAGATCTTCTAGAACTCCAGTTGACCAAGCACGAAGTGCATCTGCCTTCTCTTGAGGCGATAGTGTTGAAGCAAGATCATCGACAATCTCATCGGCATAGCGAGCAAAGCCATAGAGAGCATGGACATAAGGTCGCTTATTTTTTGGAAGCAGGAGAGTCGCAAGATAGTACGTCTTGCCATGCAGAGAGTTAAGTCTCTTGCACTCTTGATACGACTCTTGTAACGCTTGATCCATTTACTTAACCGGACCCACAATGCGTTCTGCAGCGAGGCGACCTGAAATCAGAACCATAGGAACTCCAACACCGGGTTGTGTTCCAGAACCTGCAAAGACAACATTTTCAAAACCTGCCGCCATATTGCGTGGTCTAAATGGACCTGTCTGGAAGAAGGTATGAGCGCTTGCAAATGGTGCACCGCGCTCCATGCCTTGTGCCTGCCAATCAAGTGGAGTCGTCATCACTTCAGTTTCGATCGCATCGCCGAATCCTGTGTATCCGCGATCTTCTAGAGTCTTAATCATTTGATCGCGGTAAGGACCAGCTTGCTTCTTCCAATCGATATCGGCATCGAGGTTGGGAGTTGGATACAGGACGTAGTAAGACTGCTTTCCAGCAGGGGCTAGCGATGGATCGTCATGAGTTGGCACGGTTACCAAAACTGAAGGATCTGACATCAACTGCTTCTTATTAATCAGCTCATCAAATACGCCATCCCACGATTCGCCGAAGTGAATATTGTGGTGAGCAATATGGTCATACTTCTTAGATGAACCAATAAGAAGAGTTGCACATGATGGTGAGTAATTAAGGCGCTTGATATTAAGCGGAGTCTTGCCCAGCAAATCACGCCATACAACCGGCAGATCTGGATTCATTACGACTACATCGCACTCGATACGTTCGCCAGTATCGGTAAGAACTGCCTTAACGCGACCGTTCTGCTTATCTAGCCCTGTAACAGCTGTGTTGTATTTGAATTCAACGCCATGCTTAGTTGCAGCTGCAGCAAGTGCACGAGGAACTGCATGCATTCCACCCTTAGGGAAGAAGACGCCGTTGACCGAATCCATATATGCGATGACTGCATAGATTGCCAGCGCTTGCTGAGGGCTAACTCCTGCATACATCGCCTGGAATGAGTAAACCTTCTGCAAGCGAGGATCCTTGAGGTACTGATTGACCTTAGGTTGCAGATGTCTAAATCCACCAATAGCAATCAACTTGGCAAGGTTTGGCGTCAAGAGATTTAACGGAGAGTCAATGTTCTTATCGATGAAGTCATTCATCTCATACTTATAGAGCTTGGTTACGAAATCTACATATCTTCTATATCCAAGTGCTTCTTCTGCAGATACCTTGGTGCGAATCTCTTCTTCCATCTGTGCAGTATTTGCATGGACATCAATCTGAGAACCGTCAGCATAGAAAGCGCGATAGAGAGGTGAGAGCGGCATCAGCTCTAGCCAATCTTTCAGATCTTCTCCGACGCAGCTAAATGCATCTTGAATGAGCGATGGCATCGTCAATACCGTTGGGCCAGTATCAAATGAATATCCATCTTTATTGAGTAAACCGTTACGACCACCTGGAACTGCTTCGCGTTCAATGACAGTTACTTTGCGTCCAGCCCCTGCAAGACGCAGTGCAGCACTGAGCCCACCAAGTCCGGCACCTACTACTACGACGTGATCGGTTGGTCCTTTAACGCGTTTTGTCATCAATGGCTCCTACGGATTGCAGTCTCGGCGAGTGCCAAGAGAAATGGGCGTGCTTGTGGGTTGATTGCAGCAGAGTTGGCTGCATCGGATGACTCTTGTGCCAGGCGATCAATGAGTTTCTCAACTTCATCAACTGCACCTGTTTCGATAATCAATGAACGTAGAGATTCAATCTTCTCGGGGGTTAAATCAGCTTTGCCCAGGTTGGCAACCAGTTCTGCGCGAGCAGCATCAGAGGCAGCTTCCATCGTCATGGCCATCAACACAGTTCGCTTACCTTCGCGTAAATCATCGCCTGCTGGTTTTCCGGTAACACTTGGATCGCCGAAGATGCCCAACAAGTCATCACGCAGTTGGAAAGCTTCGCCGAGTGGAAGGCCGTAGGCTGAAAGTAAGTTGAGAAGTTCTGAATGCTCAGATGCATCGGGGCGAGCCATGACCGCACCGAGATGAAGTGGTCGCTCGATTGTGTACTTACCTGATTTGTAGCGAGCAATGCGAAGAGACCGCTCAACGCTGTACTCAACTTCGCCAGCTTCGCGGACGTCAAGGTATTGGCCGGCCATCAATTCGATACGCATCTCATCGTGGATGCGAAGCACTGATTTCAGATTTGGATCGGCAATCCCTGAGTTATGGAGCATGTGATCAGACCAGACAAGCGCTAAATCTCCGAGCAACACTGCGGCAGCTTCTCCGAATTGCGTTGCAAGGCCTGCCATTGAATTCTGGCGATGTAAATTTTCAAAGTGGCGATGAATTGCAGGTTTTCCACGGCGAGTATCTGATCCATCCATTAAGTCGTCATGAATGAGAGCACACGCCTGTAGAAGTTCCAGGCTAGCCATTGCTCGGATTTCATTGCGTTCCGGAACGCGACCTGCACTTAAGAAGCCAGCGTAAGCAAAGAGAGGACGAAGGCGTTTTCCGCCTTGGAGGAGATAATCTTCTAGGGCATCACAGACCGGAATTAACTCAGATGCGATGCTGGTGAGATAGTCACGTTGCTCTGCAAGATATTGGGTGAGTTCATCTTTAACTGCATCGCGAACGGCAGATGCGCTCTCCATGACCTCTTTATCCACGGCGCAACGGTACCCTGAGGCCGTGGAGATACGCAGTGCGAAGTCGGGCGAGAATACGAAAGTGACGTACTCCTTCGAATTTTTCCCGCCCAAAGACCCAGAAGGTGAAGAACGTCTCTGGGTTGCGATGTCGCAGCTTGAATCAATCGCCCCAGATTTCATCTCGGTGACCTATGGTGCCGGTGGCTCAACTCGCGATCGCACAATTCGAATCACCTCTGAGATAACTGCGCGAACACATATTCCAACCGTTGCACATCTGACTTGTGTAGGTTCAACGCGTGATGAATTAATCGAAATTTTAGGTAAGTATCGCGACGCGGGAATCAAGAGCATCTTGGCACTTCGTGGAGATCCAACAGGAGGACCGCGTGCGCCCTGGAGCCCAACTGCAGGTGGATTCAATCATGCAGATGAACTCGTAACTCTCGCAGCAGAATTTGGCGGATTTACAATCGGTGTTGCAGCTTTCCCTGATGGTCATCCTGCATCAAATGGTGATTTCGATAAAGATGTCGATGTTCTAATTGAGAAAGAGCGACGCGGAGCAACATTTGCAACGACTCAGTTCTTCTTTGAAGTTGAAAAGTGGAAGAAGCTCGTGGATAAGTTAAGCGCAAAGGGTTCAGCGTTAACGATTATTCCTGGAATCTTGCCGGTCACAAATGTAAAGCAACTCAACCGCATGGCAGAACTTAGTGGAACTCCGATTCCAGCCCATATCTCGGATAGCTTCTCAAAGGTTGAAGATAATCCAGATGATGTTCGTAAACTCGGAGTTGAGATTGCAACGCAGCTCTGCCAAGAGTTACTTGATGCAGGTGCACCTGGACTTCACTTCTACACAATGAATACTTCATCTGCCACACGTGAGATTTACTCTCAGATCAAGGATGTGCGATGAAGGATTTATCGCCATCTGAGTTTGAGGCACGTTGGAGCGCTATTCATGGCGGCGCTGAGATTAAGGGTGCAGTGGCCTGGTGGCTCTCAATTTCTTATCAAGCTGCGCGAATATGTAGCGCACTACGCATCTCTCCAAATTTTCTTACCCTCTTAGGCTTGTTAACTGCTGCAGCGATGGCTTTCTCGGATTATGCCGAGATTGCTTTGCTACTTCTCGTAACCTCACTGATTTTCGACGGCATTGACGGCAGCGTTGCAATTGTTCAGCAGCGCGAGAGTAATTGGGGCTCACTCCTTGATTCACTAGCCGATCGAATCTCGGAAGCGTTCTGGCTCTATATGGGTTGGAAGATTGGAATTCCTGCCTGGATTGCGATTTCAATGTGGACTATTGCATCGACGCAAGAATATGCCCGTGCACGTCTTGCATCACTTGGTCACCACGAAATTGGAGTTATTACTCCAACAGAGCGTCCAGTGCGTGCAAGTTTTATGGCGATTGCGCTACTCATTTTTATTGTTGGATTACCAGGGCTAGAAGTTATTTCTTATCTATTTCTGGGAGCGCTTATCTATAGCTTCCTACGTGTTATGCGCGTTACTTTTCTAATATTGCGTTAGCAACAATTTCAGCACTCAACCCCACAAGTGGCAATCCGCCACCAGGGTGCGCAGAACCACCGACAAGATAGAGACCTTTAATGGGCGAGCGATTCTTTGCGCGGGAAAATGCAGAACGAGCGCCATTACTTGATGAGCCATAGATTGAACCACCCGGTGCATTAACTGACTCTTGCAAATCCAGGGGAGTGCGGATTTCTAAGACTTCAAGGCGTTCACGAATTGGAATTCCAGCCGACTCGATCTGGGAAATGATCTCTTGCGCATATCGATAGTTGAAATCTTTATCGCTCCAGTCAAATCCGTCACCGGCAGTGCTATGGCGCGGAGCATTGACTAGAACAAACCACGCTTCATGGTTTGCATCTTTAACCATCAATGGATCGCGTGGTGCACAGATATAAATCGTTGGCTTCTCAACCGGAGTCTTGCTGCCAAAGATTGCTTCAAACTCCAGATCGTAATTTTCAGGAAAGAGGATGGTGTGATGAGCGATTGGCTCAGCGTTACTTGGCTTAAGCCCGAGCAATAGTGAGAAGCCTGCTAGCGATGGCTCTGATTTCGCTAGCTGTTTGCGTACCTTTACAACGGTGTTAGTTGGTGCAAGTAACTTGTTATAGACAAGGCCAGCATCAGCATTTGCAACAACGCGATCAAAGCTCTCGTAATGACCTGCCACATGAACTCCAGTGACCTTGCCGCTCTTAGTTGTTATCTCATCAACTCGAGTATTGAGGCGAATTTCTACACCTAACTTGAGGCAGCGTTCAGTGATCTTTTCTGCAAGGGTTCCGATGCCACCCTTGATATGCCACGCACCAAATGCCTCTTCTACAAAAGCGATTGTTGAAAGAACTGCTGGGGCAGAGCGCGGATCAGAACCGCTATAGGTTGCATAGCGATCCATAATCTTTGCAAGGTATGGGTTCTTAATTCCAATAGCGCGAAGTGATTTCCATGGCGCAATAGTCTTGAGATCGCGAATCAAACGAGGGCGCTTCAGGAGCGATGCCGGTGATTTCAGCTCAGATTCAATAAATGGTTCACGCGAGACATCCCACATCGCCTCTGCCTGCACCATGACGCGATCCCATTCAAGAGATGCATCTTTACCGAAAGATTCTTCAATGGCAGCGAGAGTTTTTTTCCGTGAAAGATTGGAGAACTTTACGTTCTTTCCATCATGGAATCGATAATCGAAAGATGGATTAACTTCCTCTATCTCCAGTACTCGACCCATGACATCGCCTGTGCGCTGGAAGAAGTCACGATAAACGGCAGGAAGAGTGAGAAGTGAAGGTCCGGTATCAAATGCATATCGACCAATCCACTCTGTTCTGCACTTTCCGCCTGTGCGATCAGAGCTTTCAAAGATTGTGACTTTGTGGCCAGCTTTTGCAAGGCGCGCTGCAGTACAGAGTCCGCCGATACCTGCACCGACGACTGCAATATTTTCGGGATTCTTTACCTTTCCCACATGGCCGGTCATACAGTTCGACCTTTCCATTGGACAGTCCCGCGCTTACGCCAAGAGTAAGCGATGAGGTAGATAAGTAGCGCACTGGAAATTGGGTGCAGCAGCGCAAAGAGTGGATTGGATTTAGCCCGCAGTGCGCTCAGTGCGCGAGTAAATACAATCATTGTGAATGTAATTGTTGCGACAAGTGAACCGCGAAGTGCGAGAATGAAAGGCAAGATTCCAGTCATTGCAATAAAGGCAGAGGCAACTATTGCGCCAATCTTTCCACCAAATGCCTTATGCAGAGATTTTCCATATCCTTCTCGAATTTCTGAGAAGTTTTGGTACATGCGGGTATGTGCAATCTCGGCGCCTTCGGTGACGACCCCACGGAATCCGCCTTTAATCAGCGATCGAGCAATTTCAATATCATCCAAAATTTGATTCTGAACTGATTGGAATCCGCCCACTGCATCAAGTGCGCTCTTTCGTGCAATAAAGAATTGGCCATTAGCGACTGCAGTTGACGGTTGTGGCTTCTTCTCTGCCAAGCGCAGAATAATTGTGCTCATCCACGACCAGTGCAAAAGAGGTTGGATCAATTTCTCCGCCAGGGTTCTTGCTTCTTGGCGAGGATAGGGGGAGATGAAGTCAAGGTTGAGCTCTGAAATCTGATTAATTGCGCGGCACAGTGCATCAGGGCGTAGGCGCACATCAGCATCGAGTGTCACTAGAAATTCTGCAGTAGCCGCTTCATATCCACTTTGCAGCGCAGAGACCTTTCCAAGCCATCCAGTGCGAGGGCCATCAGTATTCAAGACAGTAAAACGAGAATCATTTGAAATGGCAGAAGTCAGTAATTCGGATGTCTTATCTGTTGATTGGTCATTAATCACGATGAATTTCAGATTTACCACACCGCTCTGGCTTTTTAGAGCTGCAATGCACTCAGTGATGTTCTCTTCTTCATTACGAACTGGCAGTAAGAGCATTACCGAAGCTTGAACTGGAGCAGAGTTCTTGGGAATGCGAATGGTGTAGTAATTAAAGAGCGAAATCAGAAGTAGAAAATAGGCAATTACAAAGAGAGTTAACTCCATCTTTATGAATCTTTATTGCCGAGCCAGCTAGAGAAGAAGTAAGGAGTAAGGAGCGCACCGAGAATAAATCCACCGAATAACGCTAAGCCAGGACGGTCAAAGAAGAAGAGATTGCCGATAATTCCTGAGAAAAGTGTCCATGCTAGAAGTGCATCGACTGCTGCAAGCGATGCACTCTCTTTGCGACGTTCGCGGGGGAGAACAAGATGCAAGAGTGCCACGATGGTAATTCCTGCAAGTAACCAACCAAAGAGATTTGAAAGTGGAATATCTGGAGTAAATGGAACGTGTGCACCATTTACTTCCCAGGTCCAGCGACCTGCTCCAACCATAAGTGGGTCAAGGAATAGATCCCACGCCGCCATAATTGCGCCGCCGTAAAGCCAGACCCAACTATTAGATACACGTCTCGCTGCAGTCAGAGCTGGATGAATCATCATCACCCAGGCAAATGGAACAACTAGTGGAACTCCAAAGAGATCAGGACCCAAAGTTGGCGAATATTCATAAACTCCAAATGGCCAACCTGTATGAAGTCCTAACGCCTCGATTCCTAAACCGAAAAGGAATGCCAGTGGTAAATATCGAGAGGAGTATTTGAAACCATATGAAAGATGTCCATGCAGAACCATGGCGAGTGCACCAACGTAGATAGTCGCGATTGTGACAATCCGAAGTGCTTCGCCTTCAATCAGTGGATATGAAATCTGGAGCAAGATTGTGAAGAGAACTGAGGCGTAGAGAAAGTTTCTCGCCTTAGGCGTGATTCCACCGCGGCGCTTACGGCGCGGGTTGTAATGGCGAATCGACATGGTCTAAGTCTGCCCTAAGGACGGGTATTCGCAGAAATTTCACCGCGAAGTTCTAGTACTTCAAAGCGTGAAAATAACTCTTCGCTATACCAACCGATTTTCTGAGTCTGCTTGATAGCAACTTTATGGGCGTCACCTTTATATGCGAAGTCTCGAAGCGCTGCGGCAGATTCCCAGAGTGAGAAAGTTCCTTGCAGGCCGATTGGTGCTTCACCGATTCCGATGGCAGTTATCAATCCGGGGGATTGATGTAAATCGAGAACAACAGGGGGCGTTGATTTCCAGAAGATCAGATTCTTATTCCATTTTATGCGCGCTCTGGTGATTGCAGCAATCCTGGAATTTGGATCGCTCTGCTCGGAAATGAAATCAAAAGGATTCTGCTTCGCCCATAATCCATGAGAGGAAAGCGGCTGTAACACTGCGCGGAATTCACTGGTCGAACGACGACGCCAACCACCAACTATCTGCGATTGATCAAACTCATCTAGTCGGTCCTTGTCGATCACCACGACCATTCCCCAGCGCGTCAGATCGGCATCGCTGGGTGTAAACGTCTGGCCAGTTCCGGTTCCCAAGAGCTTCGAAAATGAAATTCCGGTGAACTTTCTACTGCGAACCCTGTCGATGGCCATGCTCCAGAATGCGAAGGCAATACTCTTACGGCCAATAGAGAAGAAGTAAG
>CAZSEW010000006.1:6476-18275 GCA_964606025.1 uncultured Candidatus Planktophila sp. | reverse complement strand
AAGTGGGGCCTATAGCTCAGCCGGTAGAGCAACGGACTTTTAATCCGTGGGTCGACAGTTCGAGCCTGTCTGGGCCCACTCTTATAGATTAGTAGTGTGAAGTCAGCACTCGAAACCTTCCAGAAGAACACCACTAGCTTTCTCGATGCGCTCGCATTAATTCCCGATCGCATGAGAAGCCAAGCACCTGAAAATGAATGGTCTGCGGCTTATATCGTGCACCATGTTGCTGACTGCGAATTGCACTTCGCTGCGCGTTATTTAATGATGCTGGGCACTGACAATCCGCAGATGTTCTACTTCGATGAAGAAAAATATCCTGAAGCCCTGCATTACGAGAGTCGAACTTTAGGTAAGTCATTGGCATCAATAGTGGGTATTCGCACGATGATTCTTGAAATTCTCTCCTCAATCGACAGCGCAGCTTGGTCTCGCAAAACATCCGCCGAAGATGGAGCCGTCTTTACTCTGGAAGGGCTACTAGAGAAGGCCAACGCTCATCTGAATTCCCATACCGATCAACTAAAGGCGCTCGCTTCAGCTCTTTAGGAGTCTTTGACTACGCCTGTTGAGAAGTTAGACTTGGGGTACACAAATTCCCATAGTTGAGCCGGAGCAATGTTTAACCTTAAGTACCCAATGTCGATTCGCCTGAGCAGGTGGATGGCCTTGGTGTTGGCTCTTGGGGTATTTACTTTTCTACCTTTTTCCCAACCAGAATTGCTACCTAGTGCATCTGCAGCTACTACAACGGAAACCTTTGGAACCTCTTCTGCAGGACCTGTTACTGGAATGACTGTCAAAGTAAACGGGTCAAATGTCTCTTTAACTAATCAGAATAATGCTTATTACTCGAATTCATTTAATGGTTCGTACGGAATTACCGCATACGGAGTGGTTCTACAAAGCGTATCGGCCGATGTAGTTTTTACATTTAATCCCGCCCACTACGTCACCGCATTCGACTTTCAGGGAGGTGCCGTGAATGGTACACAAACTGCGATAGTGAGTTACTCAGACGGCACTACGGCGAATCTGCCCGGAATCAACACCTGCTGTACCCAAACTATTTCATTTACTGGTGCCGCCGGAAAATCAATATTGAGTTTCACAATTAAGACTTTTTCCGGGAATGATTATTGGATTCTAGACACGATCAACTATACGTATGGGCAACCTGTCAATACCGTGACCTTTAGCGCTAACGAAGGAACAGGGTCTGCAAGCGTCGCGTCTGTCACTCAGTCGGCAGTTGGAAGTTCAGTCACATTGGCGACTGTTGGCACCCTTTCAAGAACTGGATACACATTCACAGGTTGGAACACCAACGCAGACGGGTCGGGCACAAACTATGCCGCTGGCGCAACTTATACCCCTACTGCGGCAATCACTTTGTACGCCCAATGGAATTCAACTATTACATACAACGGAAATCGCAACACAAGCGGTTCAGTGCCGACATCTACGACTGCCAAATCTTCTGCGGCTGCAACGACACTTGCTGCCAACACGGGAACTTTAGCTCGAACAAATTATGTATTTGGCGGTTGGAATACTAACGAAACTGGCACGGGTACTAGTTACGCGGCAGGTGCTACGAATTTTCCATCACCTGGAAATACAACGCTTTACGCACGCTGGGATTCAGTAATTACATACGATTCCAATACGGCAACCTCAGGAACTGTTCCAGCCAATTCAACCTTATTTGGGTCAACAGGCAGTCTAGCTACAAATTCAGGAAATCTTGCGAAAACCAATTACACGTTTGCGGGATGGAATACCAATGCCCAAGGAACGGGAACGAATTACGCGGCAGGAGCAACAACTTATCCGCCGGCAGGTGCGGCGCGGCTTTATGCGCAGTGGAATTCTCTCGTAACTTATAACGCCAACAGCTCGACTTCCGGTTCTGTTCCTGCAGCAACATCAATTTCACCATCTGGTGGCACTCTTGCAACTAACACGGGCAATCTCGCTAAGACTGGAGCAACTTTCGTTGGTTGGAGTACAACTGCTGATGGAACCGGTACTTTTTATGCACCAGGGGCAAGTTACTCAAATACTGGAAATGTAACTCTTTACGCGCAGTACTCAGTAGCTCTGACACTTTCCGGATCATCAACTTTGGGGACCAATCTTGGTTCGTCGGCAAGTTCGCTTGCATATACCGCTGCTAATGGAATTGGGCCAAAGCGATTAACTCATGTAGTCACACCAGCTGCCCTGGGAATTACACTCGATACCAGCACCGCAAATTCAGCAATAATTCGAGTAGCTTCAACTGTCCTAGCGGGGTCTTATATAGACACCATCACTGCGACAGATCTAACCGGTGCGACAGTCACCAAGGTTGTAACGATTACCGTTGCCGCTCCAATCAGATTCTCGTCATCAAATGCAACATCGGTGACCACCTCTGTTGGGCGTTCTGCTTCCACTTCAATCGCCACAACAGGGGGAAATACGGGTAAGAGTTTTACTTTAACTCACATGTCCTCGCCATCAAGTTCTGGAATTACTCTTGATACCTCTACTGCTTCAACCGGCACGGTTACTTTAAACGTTGCTAATACGGTAGCTGCCGGTACGTACGTAGAGTCAATAACTGCCACTGATTCTTCTGGAGTTGCAGTAAGTACAACCATAACGGTAAACGTAAATCCACCACCGGTTCTGACCTATGAAACTGCCACGGCAGGGAGCAACTTTTCAAGCGTTGTTTTTAACGGAACGAATCAGTATGTGACTGTTCCTTCAAATGCCAATTTAGTGCTGGGCTCTAACTACACAATTGAGTGGTGGCAATACCAGACCGATAACAATTCCTATCCTCGAATTTTTTCTTTCGGTGGAAATGGACTTGAAGTTAGTATCGAAGGAGGAACTTTCTATTACTGGCTCAATGGTAGGTACTATGTATTGGCGTCAAGCCAAAGCGTTAAGAACGCGTGGACACACTATGCGATTGTTAGCAGAAATAACAGCATCATTCTCTATAAAAATGGTGTTGCACAACGCGCGGCAGTAACTGGAACTGCCGTCACTGCAGCAAATCTTCCATCGACCGGCAATCTTTGTATCGGTTCTGAATGTAATACCACTTACTACAGCATGTTCGGCGGAAGAATAGCCAACTTTACAATCTCGAATACCCCAAGATATTCAGGAACTTCACTTTCCGCATCAAGCTTCACACCTGGATTCTTTTCGACTGTAGATGCGAACACATTGCTTGCACTTGGTGCCGTGAACTCAGAAGCAAAGTTCACAGATTCTTCAAGCTTCTCTAGAGTTGTAACTAATGTAAATTCACCGACAGGAAATAGTTCACATCCATCTGGTGGTTCAGCAAATGTTTCCATCACAACAACTCAAGGGATTACCAAGCGATCTTCTGCCTTTACTGCCAGTGCTGGAACAGGATCCAAGACCTTTACTCTTACTCCAACCGTTGATGGAATTACGCTAGATACATCCCTAGCAAACAATGCATACATTGTTATTGCAGATACTGTCACGGCGACTAATTCGACTACGGCTCGCGTAATCAATGAGACAGTTACGGTTACCGACTCACTCGGAGCAGCAACTTCATTTAACGTGGCTATTACTGTTAATCCACCAATCGCACTTACTGCCACCGCAACCTCGTTTTCATCAACTGCAGGGATGATGGGGTACGACACAATCACAGCGACCACTGGCACAGGTTCAGGAGCCATCACATTCTCACTCGAGAGTAATCCAACAAGTTCAGGCATAACTTTGGTTCCAGGTGCTTCAAGAAATACAGTCTTAACAGTTGCCAGAACTGTCCCTTCTGGAACTTATTACGAAACAATTACAGCAACTGATTCATTGGGTGCAACATCAAGAATTTTGGTGACTTTAACCGTTAATCCAGGAATCACACTCGCTGGTGAAGGTGGAATCTCCACGGTTACTACATCAAATGGTGCAGCAGCTCAATTGAAAGTTATCGCATCAAATGGGGCCTCAGGAAAAACTTTTACTATGCAGGCGGCATCAGTTGCAACAAATGCTGGAATTACCCTGGACACCACTGGAGCTGCCTCTGGTTTTGCATTAGTAAAGGTTGCGGCAACAGTCCCTGCCAACACCTACCTAGAAACAATTACAGTCACAGATTCGCAAGGTGGAACTGCAAGGTTGTTAGTAACGGTTATCGTCAATGCCGCACCAACTCTTTCTGGCCCAACTTCATTGACCATGACGGCAGGTCGTGCTGCGAATACGACTGCATATACAGCGGCAAGCGGTACTGGCATTAAGACCTTGACTTTATCTGGACTGAATTCTGGAATAACCATCGATACAAGTACAACTAATTCTGGAATCGTGAACTTGGCTTCAACTCTAACTTCAACAAACTCAACAACTGCCCGGATCATTAACGAGACAATTACCGCTACAGATCAATCTGGCGCTGTTGCCAGAGTTGCCTTAAGAATTACCGTAAATCCTGAAGTTATAGAGACGGCTACCGCGACTTCATTGACAACCACGTCGGGAGTTTCCAGAACTGTCACTGTTTATGCAACACAGGGAACAGGAAATAAGACCTTCACCCGAACCAGCGCTACGGCATCTAGCGCGATTACCATGTCAACAGCTGTTGCAAATCAGGCGGTTCTCACCATTGGCGCCCTGACTAGCCCCGGTACTTACTACGAAACAATTACCGCAACCGATACTCTCAATGCAGCGACTTCAATTTTGATCACCATCACTGTCAATGGCCCACCAACTGTTTCGGGTCCCACCAGCCTAGTAACCACTCAAGGTGTGGCATTTAATTCACCACTGTTCCAAGCATTTGGTGGAGATGGAACATACACATTTTCATTGGTATCTAATCCAACCGCTGCAGGAATTACAGTTTTATCACCAACTGCAGGTTATGCACGAATCACAGTTGCATCCACAGTCACTTCTGGAACCTATAACGAAACACTGACAGTAACTGATGGTTTGAGCGCAACAGGATTTGTAACTTTCACAATTCGAGTAAATGCACCAGTTGCGCTCACTGGAACTCAAGCAGTTTCGACAACTTATGGCGAACCATTCACTACTGGTTTCAATAGCAGTGGAGGTACTGGCCCATTTACTTTTAGTGCAACTAACATTTGTGCGGTTTCTCGTTCAACATTTATTGGTGATGGCACAAATGGAACTGTTAGCGGAACTTCATACACAGTTGATCAAATTCTAGGAACCGGGTCATGTAACTGGATTTCACCGGCCGGCGTAGAAAGCGCGACCGCATTAGTGGTTGGTGCGGGAGGTGCCGGTGGGTCTGCAGCAACCGGTTCATCAGGTGGTGGCGGTGGTGGACAAGTTCAAACAGCAAATATTTCTTTGGCGCCTTCGACTACCGTGCAAATTGTGGTTGGTGCCGGAGGTTCTCCAACTCCAATCGCATCTGTCGCATCCGTATCTTCTGGTGGAAACGGTGAATCAAGTTCGATTTCTCCGAGCGGAGGATCCCTAACCTCCTCATTGGGAGGCGGTGGAGGAGCAAACTCCCGAATTTATAACGTTACGCAGGGCTTTGGATCCACGACCGGTTGGACAGGTGGCGGAGGTTCTGCGCATGCCGCGACGGCAAGTAATGGTTCGACAGGTATAGGTGGTGCGGGACTTAAAGGCGGAAATGGTTATCCAAATGGCACCCTGGCAGATCCCCAAGCTGGCGGCGGAGGTGGTGGCGCAGGTGGAGTTGGCTCGAACGCAACTTCGGGCGTCGGAGGCGCAGGTGGAGTTGGTGTGCAATCTTTCATCACAGGCTCAGGAATTTATTACGGCGGCGGTGGCGGTGGCGGTAAGAGAACTTCATCGGGAAGTGCAGGTAGTGCTAGCGGCGGGGGCGGAGCAGGCGGCAAAGTTGCAGCGGGTTCTGCGGGTACGTCGAATACAGGCGGTGGCGGTGGCGGTGCTGGAGAAGGCTATCTGGGTGGAAATGGTGCATCAGGAGTTGTCGTACTTCGTTATGTCACTCCAACTGCAGATGCCGACAACACCAAGATTTCTTACTTGGTTTCATCTCCCGGAACATCGTCTTCCGCCGGATTACTAACGTTAACCGTCCCTGAGGCAGTAAGTGCTGGATCATATTCACATACCGTTCGGGTGACAGATAGCACCGGTTCGGTAAGTTCGCCGGTAACAATCAACATCACTGTCAATAAAGCTAATCCAGTTGTAACACTCTCACTTCCGGGAGCTGCAACTTCAACTCAATATGGTTTTGGTGTCTTGCTTTCTGCGCAGGCAAGCACCGCAGGAACAGTTCAATTTAGAGATAACGGCACAGAAATCAGTGGCTGCGGCTCTAAATCAACAACCTCGTTCGTTGCGACTTGCCGCTGGGTTCCACGCACCGTTGCCACCAGGACAATTTCGGCAGTATTTACCCCAACTGATACAGCCAATTACAACTCTGGAATCACTGCAACTATGTCTGTTGTTGTTACAAAAGCCGATACTTTGACAGTCACCTCAACTTCAGAGAACTTCACCTTTACAAATTCAGCAGCCTTAGTAACTGAGCGATTTACAGTTACTGGCTTGGCGGAGGTTGATTCAGTTACCGTATCAGCTGCCTCAATCACCACAACTTATTCAGGAACTGCAAATGACTCGAGTAGCTATAGCTCCACAACAGCGCCAACAAAGGCTGGAGCTAACTATGCGATTACTCCTTCAGCCCTAGTTTTTGCCTCGGGTTCAGCATCCAACTACGTCAACATCGATTATGTTCCTGGAGTCTTAACGATTGCTCGTGCGGCAAACAACGGAACACTTAATTATTCGAATTCAAACCAGCTTACATATTCCCCAACGGGTGTTGATACTCCAACTGTGACGGCATTTGGTGAGGCAACCCCCGCCTTCACGGGATCAACTCCAGAAAAATGTTCGATTAATTCGAGCAACGGTGCCCTTTCCATACTTGAGGCAGGAACTTGCTCGGTAACGATGGATGTTCCTGAAAGCTATAACTACTTAGCAACCTCAGTTGTTAGAAGCGTGGTTATAAATAAGGCCTCACGCACGATTGCACTTAGCACGGCAAGTGCCACTATTAAGTACGGCGATACTGCGACGGTAACAACCACAATTTCTGCAGGATCAAGTGATGGATTGATTACATATACAACTAGCTTCCCGAGTGTTTGCCAATATGACGAAGCAGGTGGAGAAATCCTTGCAACGCTAGGTTCTGGTACCTGTTCAATCG
This sequence comes from uncultured Candidatus Planktophila sp., assembly GCA_964606025.1. Lineage (GTDB taxonomy): Bacteria > Actinomycetota > Actinomycetes > Nanopelagicales > Nanopelagicaceae > Planktophila. Next base: position 11,008 of record CAZSEW010000006.1, on the reverse strand, counting down.
TTGCTCAAATTGCTGCGGGAACAAATTATTTATCTGCTACCTCAAATACTCTCTCTGTAACTGCGATTCTTGCCGATGCCCCAGTTGTGACCACTGATCGTTTAGATCCGGTCTCATATAACTACGGAAACGCAATCTCGATAAGCCCAACCTTCACAGTAACTGGACTCAAGAGAAGTGATGCTGCATCGGGTGTGACATTTACTTATAACTTCTCGTCTAGCCCTGCCGGGACTTTCTCATATTCAAGTACAACGCCGCCAACGGAAGGCGGTATGTACGCAGTGGTTCCATCGGCACTTACTCTTTCAACTGGTTCTTTGAGTAATTATCAGGCACCTACATACGCAAGTGCCCAAATTGAAGTCGAACAAATTGATCAGCCGGAATTAGTAATCACAAACTTAACGGGTGAATTGACCTTCCCAATCAAGCTGATCACTACAGGGGGAGCAGCTGCGACTCCCGCAGTCGAGTACGCAGTCACGGCAAGTACTGCAACAAATTGCCGAGTGGTGTACGGACCAATAGTTGCTGGTGGCCCTAATGTTTGGTCACTTCAAGCGGATTCGGCTGGTTCATGTTCTGTTCGTGCTACGAAAGCGCAAAATAGAAACTACAGATCAGTAATCTCCGATACAGCAACCGTTAGTGTTCTTCTCTTCGTTCAGTTTGTTCAGCCAACGGTTTCTAACTTCACTACCGGAGTAACCATCTCGTCAAGCGTTACTACAACCAAGGGCTCAAATTCTTGTTCTTCTAATTGTGTACCGACAATTACCTCGGCCTCACCTGACACTGGATACATCGGAGACATGATTGTTCTGACTGGAACCAACTTCACCGGCGCCACAAAAGTCACATTCAATGCATTTATTGATGCCACAAATTTCAGCAATGACCCATTAGATCCCGATACCAAAATCACTGTACAGGTCCCAGCCGGCGTACCAGTAGGAGAAATTGGAATTGAGGTCATTACCCCGGGCGGTATCTCATTCAGAGCGATTGTTTTCGAGCTTCTGCCTTAAATATTGACCAAAGCCGGGTTTTTCTCGCACCCCCAACTCGGTAGACTCGCGTCCTATTCTTACTTTCCCAAAGGAGCGGTTGTGGAATTCGGTTCGCCTCTGAGCAGCGATAACTCTGCTTCTCGCGGGTTTTTTTCACGCCGGTCCAAAACTTTTCGCTACGGATTTGCAGCAGCAGTCATTGCGTTAATTGGTTCTACTCTTGCCATCAACATCAATATCAACGGCAACAATTCTTTCGAATACGGTCAAGGCATTTACCGAATCGCATCATGTGATCAGTTTGTCGCAGTCGACTTGGGATCAACCACTGCATATGTTTCTGACGGGTTATCTCGTGTCGGAAATATCAAATTGCAAGGTCTCGATGTTGGCCGTTGTGCCAACACCTCAATTCGCTTAAAGCTATACGACTCAAGTACCGCAAATTCTCTGAACTTGTTTACGAATCCAGCATATACAAGAAGTGGGGTTTCCTACCCTTGCTGTACTGAAACAGGTACAGCAGTGATCATGGTCTTTGCTGCCAATGCCACACAGGCAACCGCTCTTCAAAGCACCACTTTAATTAGCCCATCCGGTAAGAACATCAATCAAGGAGACCGTTCCCAATCCCTAAGCTACGACGCGTCAACCGGAACTTTTACAATTGCATTTAACACTCCTCTAGCAATTATGCGAGATGTTTATCGAACGACTTTGGAGTCAGCTTCAAATGTATAAATTCGATAAGCGAGTTTGGAATTTTCGGATTCGTCGCACGGTCATAGTTTCACTTGTAGTGCCTCTACTAGCAGTAATGCCTCAAGCGCCAGTCGCAGTAGCAGCCCCAGCATGCGTTGAGGGAACCCATTATTCGATGGTTTCGGCAGCAGGCGCAGCAACTGCAATTTATAAATTTACAAACACAAGTTCTGAGTGCACATTCACACTTCCAACCGGATTAACAACCGCTTCGCTCCTTGCAGTTGGTGCAGGTGGTGGTGGTGGTCCTGATGGTGGTGGTGGCGGCGGTGGCGGCGAGCTTCGCTATAACGCAGCGCAATCACTCTCAGGTATTTCCACCATAGATGTCTTGGTCGGCACAGGTGGAACTGGTGGAGTTTGGGGTGGAAGTTCTACCAGCGGATCTGCAACCACTGTTAAGTGGAATGGCTCAACGCAATACCAAGCAAATGGTGGTAGTCGTGCGGATGGATGGTCGGGTAATGGACCGCCAGGTGGCGCCGGTGGAAGTGGCGGAATGGGCGGCAACTCTAATTCCAATGGCCAGCAAGGCGGATCCGGCCCTTCTCAAGTTTGTACAACAGGACTCACGCCACCTGGATCGGTTCCTTCAAATTCGATCACTGGTTCTTCCGTTAACTACGGCGGCGGCGGTGGTGGTGGTATGGGAAATAACAACCAAAATGTTGGAACCGCATATCTTGGTGCAGCAGGTGGTGGAACTTCCGGTGGACGCGGTGCGAACTTCAAATTGGCAATCGATGGCGTAACCGCAATTAATGGTGCAAGCAATGGAAGTCCTGGAACTGCTAATACTGGTGGCGGTGGCGGTGGTGGATCTGCATGTGACGCTCGAGGTCCTTGGGGTACAGGTTATGACGGTGTATCTCAACGAACTGCAGGCGGCAGAGGTGCAGATGGCGTAGTAATTCTTAGCTTTTCTCGTATAGCGCAAACGATTACGTTTGGCTCAATTGCAAATAGAAGAATAACTGCAGGAACATTGACTGTTGCTCCAACTTCCTCAAGTGGTCTAACAGTGGCGTTAACTAGTGCAACGACTTCGGTTTGTACAGTCTCAGGTTTTGTAATAACCCCTGTAACAGCCGGTACTTGCACAATCAACGCAAACCAAGCAGGTAACAATAACTTTTCACCGGCAACTCAGGTTCAGCAGTCGTTTACGATTTCACCAAACTATATTTCTTACAATTCAAACAATGCGACAACTACGCGAGCAATTGAATCTACGACCGCGAATACACTCACCGGAACCACACTCTCAAAAGGACGTTTGGTGCAGGGTGCACCTATTTCAAACGGTCTGGTGCTGCACTTGGATGGCTCTGATGCTTCCACAATAAGTGGGTCAACATGGACAAATAAGGTGGCGGGTGTTTCAGGAGCTGAAGCGAGTGCAACGCTCGTTGGAAGCCCAACTTATGATGCCGCAGAGGGTGCTTTTACCCTTAACGGAACAAGTCAATACTTCACTTTAGGTACAACTAACTATCTTTATAACGGAGCTCTTCCATTTACAGTCAACTTAAGTTTTAAAGCATCAGATGTGTTTCGAGATAACTGCCTAATCGGAAACTTCAATGGTGGCGTAGGTGCGACTTACATGTATCGCGTGTACAACGGAGTTCTTTATGGAAATCGAAACGTTACTCCGTGGGAAACTAATGGAACTACGCGAGTCCCAGCTGGTGAAATTCAATATGCCTCAATGTCATTCGATGGCTCCTACCTTCGTCTCTACTTAAATGGCGTATTGCATGCCACTAGTGCATTAATTAGCGCTTCCGTTTCATACTCTGGTGGAACCCGTATCGGTGGTTGTCAAGACAGCTCATCCCCAAGTCGTTTATTTAAGGGTCAGATTTACAATGCACAGATTTATAACCGAGCTCTCTCAGGAACTGAAATTGCAACAAATTATCAAAATTTGATTCCAGCCCAACTAGCTGCAAAGACCAACTACTCCTTAGGCCCCTGGACGACAGGGGTAGAAACGGGAACAGCGTTCGGAACAACTAGCTATGACCTGTCAGCGCTTCCAACACCGTATTTCAGAGTAAGTGCTGAGAATTATTCGGGTGGCACACTCTCTGCATCCGTCGGCGGATCGCGACTTTCGATTACCAAGAATGGCTCTCCAGTACTAAATTCGAATTCCGGTGGTGGATACGGCGCGAATGCACGTTTCGCGACCATCAGTGGCGGTACAGGTGATGGATTCCGACTCGGTAATGCAGAGATGCCTAATTACACATTCTGTGGAATGGCGCGATACAAAGATTTAGATACGGGTGTTAAGGGTACGCAAGGAAGAATTTTCTCTTACGGCAGTGGAACAAACTGGCTTTCTGGTTGGTATGCAGGTGGAGTTAAAAACTTCTTCCACAATGAGTGGCTGCTGGGACATTTCACTACACCAGACCAGCAGTGGCATGTTGTTTGTGACGCAGGAAATGAAATTTATTGGGATGGTGTAAAACAGACTGTTACTACAAGGGCATATACAAGCCTTCCACCACTTGCTATCAACTGGACGGTAAGCGGCGACAATTCAAATTATGAATTCACTGAGGCGATTGTTTACGATCAAGTTCTATCCGCCGCGCAAATTGGAAATATTTATCGTTACTTTGAGAACAAATTTGGGCTAACTGGAATTACAACTTCGGCATTGAGTGCGTCAGCGCTAACACCGCCAACCAATTACACAAATAGTGGAGATGCAACCCTTAACGCTTCTTGGTTTTCACTCAT